>NZ_JBQFXM010000020.1:0-34609 GCF_056540845.1 Ruegeria sp. AL2 | reverse complement strand
GTCTCGGTCCCATCATGGCTGATCCCTCCCTTTAGGAAGAATTGAATCAGCAACTTACCAACCGATCAAGCCCGAGTTTTTCAACAAAATAAGCCACACCTGCTGGGGTCGCCGTCGCTATCCGCCAGCAGCTGCCATTCGAGCAACAGCAGTGAATTCATTCAAAGTCCGCATATCGCTCGCTTGCCTGACACCGAATTTCGCACCCGCAGCGAAGGTCGGCAATTCGGGCGCGAAGCAGCATTCGGCTGCTATGCTCAAGGTCGGCTATGGGCCGCCCCTCTCGGACGGCCCTAGAACCTAGATTTCAATCGCTTCGGCGATAGCCAGGGCATCCTCGAGTTCCACACCAAGGTATCGGACGGTGCTGTCCATTTTGGTGTGGCCAAGAAGAAGCTGAACAGCTCGAAGGTTCCCGGTCTTCTTGTAAATCTGAGTGACTTTGGTTCTCCTCATTGAATGTGTGCCGTAGGCACTTGCCTCGAGACCGATCGACGTCACCCAGTCGCGGACAATCCGCGCATATTGGCGTGTCGAGATGTGCAGGCGTTCATGAAATCGGCCTGGCCACAGGTACTCTGAACCGATCATCAGTTCGTCTTCCATCCACTTTTCAACAGAGGCTCGAGTGCCTTCGGAAATCTCAAAGCGCACAGGTTTCTGCGTCTTGCTCTGAAGGACCGAAGCCCGTTCCTTGATTTGACCTGACGCCATGACATCTACGACCTTCATCTTCACCAGGTCGCAGCCGCGCAACTTGCTATCGATTGCCATGTTGAACAGCGCGAGGTCGCGATGGTTTTGGGCCAATTCAAGGCGCACTCGGATCGCCCAGACGTGCTTTGGTTTCAAAGGTCGCTTCTGGCCGACGATCCGGCCCTTGTTCCAAGCTGGACGAAGAGCGCGAATGGCAGGTAAATTTGGTGTTTCCATGACTGATCCTCCGATCCGCCATGCCCTCCCAAAGCGACAACCCGACGTTGACCGAAACATTTTATCATAGCTTGCTGCGCTGCCTCCGAGGTCCGCGATGAGCCCATTGCTGCCGTCGACCGAGCTTTGGTCTTTCGCATGTGCGGCACGTAGCCTACCGCACATTCCGGACGTTTAGAACTAGGCGGCAAATGGTAGGTGAGCGGACTAAGCTGTCGTTCGCTACTGTGAAGTTAATGGCGGGTTTTCTGAGAGAAACCGAATTTTGGAAATTCTTGCAAAGAGCTCAAGCTAGCCTGCCTCGGAACGCATGCTCGCGAAGTATTGTGATCAGTGGTCGTTCTGTGACGTGATCTTAGTTCTTCCGCTCCGGATCATGCCCGACATTGCGCAACAGGCGCCATGCGATACCGGCGAAGGCGAATTCGAGCACCATGTAGAGGGTCAGAAGAGGTTCTGGCCACCCGTCAACGACGAGGCTCAGAAGGCGGCCCAAAGCCAGTCCAACCATGAAGATCAGGAGGCTCCAGAGTGCCGGAATACGAAGATCCGCGCGAAATGCGCCTGTGATCCAGAATCCGACCAGCGCGAGATATAGCCCCATAACGGCACGGAAGATGTGGCGGGTGTTGACGCCATCGGCATCGATACCAAACAGCCAAGGCAGGCTGGCGCCCGGAGCGAAGCCATTGGACAGCGCGATGGGGATAAGGCCTGCTGCGGTTACAAGCAGGAATGCGGATTGCAGCGTGTTTCTCGCGACCATATCAATTCTCCAGCGCGTCGGCGAAAGTCTTTTGAATCCGCCGATTGATCACCCGCAACGCCAGAGACTTACCGACCTCGTGGCGCTCGGCGAGGGCCAGAAGATCGTTCATGATCACGCGCACCTTGCCCTCTTTGTCCTGCAGGACAAGTACCTTCTGGCAGAACGCATCGAGTCCGAGGCTTGGTGCATTCGCCATTGCGCGACCACCCGGTCCAGGCCCGCCATAGTCCCCCAATGTCGAAGAAGAGTGCGTTGTCCAGTGCTACAGCCAAACCCGCGGCTTCCATGGCCAAGCCCAGCATTTCGTCACAGATTTCCTTGGGTGTGTCTTTTCGCATCATTTTTCCTTTCCAAATTTTACAGATCGTCGAACCTGGCGCTGACATCGCGACGCACAGGCAATTCGAGTCTAGAAACGAAAGGAAAAAAACTTCAGACCAAACCTACTTGTTGGGCAAAATGTGGGGCAGGAGTTCGCCTGATCCGTATTTATCACTATTTTACAAGAGGTTAGATTTACCAAGTGGCGGACCGAGGAGGATTCGAACCCCCGACCCCTTGATTCGTAGTCAAGTACTCTATCCAGCTGAGCTATCGGTCCGCGTTGGTGAGGCGCTGTTTAGACCTGTGGTCAAAGACGTGCAAGCCGATTCTTAAAAAAAAATCAAAAAGTCATGTCTCCGCGCGGAAGCCTTATTTCAAAGATCGTTCCTTCGGGCCCGGTCTCTTTCAGTGTCAGGTTACCGCCATGCCCGCGCACCAGTTCCTGAGAGATTGCAAGGCCCAGGCCAGAGCCTCCTTTGCGGACCCCACCCTGAAACGGTGTGAACAGGTTTTCACGTGCTTTTGGCGGAAGACCCGGCCCGGTGTCGCGAATTTCAAGACACCAGGCGTCCTGATATTCACACCCGTCGATGGTGATATGACCCGGCTTACCCGAAGCTTCCAACGCCTGTCTTGCGTTACGCACGAGGTTCATGATGACACGAAACAACTGCTCGGGGTCGGCGCGGGCGATCAGATCTTCAGGCACTTCGTTCACAATCTCGACGCAGCCCCCCGCGACTGCCAGCTGTTCACTGGTAGCGACGTCAGCCGCAATTGTCCGCAAGGGCACCATCGTCAAAGTGGGTGCAGGTTCTTCCGCGCGACCGAATGCCAATGTGCTTTCACACAGCGATACAGCACGGGTGATCGAATTCACCAACTTCGGAGCCATTCGCCGGACCAGCGGGTCATCACTGGATTCGATCCTGTCCGTGAACAGCTGCGCCGATGTCAGGATGTTACGCAGGTCATGACTGACCTTTGCAACCGCCCCACCCAGTTGCGCCAGCCGCTCGCGCTGTTTGAGCGCCTGCGTCAGTTCCGTTTGCAACATCTTCAGCGCTTCTTCGGCCTCGCGCAATTCCGTCACTCTGGAATTCGGCGAGATGATGCCGCGCGCATCCTCGGGTGCGCTGGCATAGCGCTGCATATATCCCACTACGCTTTTGATTGGGCGAACAAGAACCACGCGCACCGCAAGGAACAGTAAGGACGCCGTGATGATTGAGATGACAAAGGACAGCCCCAGAATGCGCAGGCCGTAGTCAACCATCGCCATACGCAGGGGGGCGCTGTCGATCGTGACCTCAATCAGCAACCCCGCGCCCTTGACCGGCTCGCCAATGATACGGATGACTTCATTTTCGGGTATGAATATCCGGCTCACCGCATCCCGGATCAAAATCCACGGACCGGCATCCCGTAGATCGAATGTTTTGGTGATTGCCTCGGGAATTGGTGACGACAGCATGAGTTGGCGGACTTCATCCCGACGCAACACAACGTTGTAGACACCGGCATTCGCCAGCAGTTCTGCCTCAAGATCTTCGGCCAGCATATCGTCAGCCAGCAACGCCAGCGATGCGATCTGGGCGCGTTCCAGACGGTTTAGCAGGAAATCCTCGCGGAACCGGGCAATCGACGGGACAAAGATCAAGATTTCGGCCAACATAACGAAGACCGTCGTCAGGATCAGAAATCGGCCCGACAGCGAGTTCAAATTACGCTCCTCTTCAGGTCAGGGAATCCAGCGCTGGACGAACCTGACCACACGTTTAACTGTCTGATTCTCAAACAGCCTTGGAGAGAAATAAGCGCCAGCAACGCGTTTGTTAAGCTCTCCGATCGTTGGATAGGGTGAAACCATAGCAGCGATCTGTCCCATCTTCAGATTATTGGCCAAAGCCAGCGACCACATGTTGATCAACTCGCCCGCCTGATGGCCCACAATCGTGGCACCGACGGGCCTGCCCTTCACCACCATGACCTTGATGAACCCTTTGATTTTGCGCTCGGCCAAAGCGCGGTCATTATGATGATAGTCAAAGCGCGCAACCTGCACCCTGTCGCCATGCCGGTCGCGGGCCTGAGTTTCGGTCAGACCAACCTGCGCCAGTTCAGGGTCGGTGAACGTTGCCCATGGGATATGCGCCGTTTTCGCCCTAGCGGGCAGGCCGAACAAGGCGGATCGAATGATGATACCCGCATGATACCCGGCTACATGGGTGAATTGCAGCCCCCCCACGACATCGCCAATCGCATAGACCCGGCGGTTTGACGTCCGCAAGCTGTCATCCGTCTTGATTCCGGTTCGGGTGCGGTCAATTCCTGCCGCGGCCAGATTCAGACGCTCGATATTGGCTTTGCGCCCTGCAGCAATCAAAAGATGAGAGCCCCTGTGAATATCGCCATTCTCGATCACGATTTCCACAACGCCTTCCCTTCCGCGAATCTGGGCCACCACGGCATTTTCGTGGACCATGACACCTTCGCCGCGCAAAGCCTCCAGCACCACGGACGCGGCCTCGGGGTCGTCTTTGCCCAATGCCTTCTGCCCTTCAACAACTGTTACCTTGCTGCCCAACCGGACATGAGCCTGCGCCATTTCCATACCCACCGGACCACCGCCAATGATCAGCAAGTGTTCCGGACGCTCGCGCAGGTCGAAAATGGTTTCGTTTGTTTGATAAGGCACTGTGTCCAGTCCCGGGATCGGCGGAACCATTGGCGACGACCCGGTTGCAATCACGATCCGGCGCGCGGTGATGACATGATCTCCGGCCTGCACCTTGGTCGGGGAGATAAAGCTGCCAAACTCGCGGATCACCTTGACACCCAAACCTTCGAAGCGTTGCTGGCTGTCCATTGGTTCGATCTGGGCAATCACATCCCGCACATGATCCTTCGCCGCCGCATAGTCGATCTGAGGGTTTACATCGGCCACGCCAAACGCGGCGGAATGCGCCTGACCAAAGGCCGCTTTGCCGCTTGCGATCAGCGCTTTCGACGGGACGCAGCCGAAGTTCAGGCAGTCGCCGCCCATCTTGTGCCCTTCCAGAAGGATCACCTTCGCACCCATCTGGCTGGCACCGGCCGCAACCGATAACCCTCCGGACCCGGCCCCAATGACCAGGATATCTGTCTTGAGGTGTTGCATGGGTCAGGCGTCCTTTCCGCCACGCAGGGACTTGATGACAATCGGCAAAGCAGCCAGCACACACAAGCCGACAATGGGGCCAATGACGAAGGGTTCCCACAACAAAGAAACGTCCGGTGTTTCGCCACGGTCGAACACACCGCCCAGCCCAACGCCGATCCAGGTGTAAACGATACCCCCCGGAATAATGCCCAGCGCCGTCGTGATCAGAAAATTGCGAAATTTGACGCCCACCAGCGCAGGCACCAGATTGGCCACAAAGAACGGCACAACCGGGAAAAGCCGCAGCAGGAACAGCACCGAGATTTCGTTCTCGCGCAACCTGTCCTTCAGCTTCCCAATCGTCCCCTTTGAGGCATTCAGCCGGGCCGTCAAAGCATTGCCCAACCCCCAGCGGGCGGCCAAAAAGATGGCCGATGCGCCTATAGTGGCCGAAAATACATTGAACACCGTTCCGGCAAACAGTCCAAACAGGAACCCACCGGTCATCGAGGCGACAGCTGCCCCGGGCAGCGAAAACGCGACGATCACGATATAGACGGCAACGAACCCGGCCACCATGGCCCAATAGTTTGCGTCCCGCCACGCCAGCAACGCTTCGCGGTTGTCGCGCAGGGTTTCGAAAGTCAGGTAATCACCCAGCGTGAAAAACCCCACCGCGGCGACACCGAGAATCACCAGCAAAGGGATTTGGCGCGCCAACCCGTTTCGTGGAACGTGGCTTGTTTCGGACATCTGGTCTTCCGGTTCTTCTTGTTTCATCTTACGCCCAACATGCGCTGCATGCGCTTTTGGCAACAGGGGGTTCACGGGGCCTTGATCTATGCGGCCGCGAACGTGACAGTTTCAGACGATAATCGACCGATTTGAAATCTTTTCAGCAATCGGTTTACAGAATTGTTGCAAAAGCCGCGAAAACCGGACCGTTGGGGTTTGACTTACACTTCGCTTGGCAGTAGAGGACGGGCTTCGAACACTAGGGCCAGGCGAATCCGCGCCGCACCCGACCGCTATAGATTGGAGACGGAGCGATGAAACGCACCTATCAGCCTTCGAACCTGGTTCGCAAACGCCGCCACGGTTTCCGCGCGCGCATGGCCACAAAAGCCGGCCGCAAGATCCTGAATGCGCGCCGCGCCCGCGGCCGCAAATCGCTGAGCGCGTAAAACCGCCCACTGATCAGGGTATGAACATGATGCCGCCGGAGGCCCCTGAGGATGGTAAGAACCACCCCGGGAATACGCCCCCGGCGGCTTCTGTTTGTCTACCCACATCTCTGACGATCCTAAAAAAAAGAGCCGATTTCCTGAAAGCCGCGCGCGCGCGCAGACAGGGAACGTCTTCGATGATGGTGCAGGCCCGCCGACGCGCTCCGGATGAAGCGGTCGGGCTGCGCGTTGGCTTTACCTGCTCAAAGAAAGTCGGAAATGCCGTGGCCCGCAATCGTGCCAAGCGCCGTCTGAGAGAAGTCGCACGGGCGGTCTTGCCTGTGTCCGGTCTTGAGGGATGGGACTATGTGCTGATCGGGCGGGCGGATGTAACCGCCGATCTTCCTTATGATGTCCTGCTGAGCGACTTGCGGTGTGCGCTTCGCAAAGTGCATGCGGGCCACAAATGACCTTCCTGTCCCATATCGTCGCCCTGCCCGTTCGCGCGTACCGGCTGATTTTCAGCCCCTGGGTTGGTTTCAATTGCCGCTATCAGCCCACATGCTCGGCCTATGCGCTGGAAGCATTGGAAAAACATGGCGCGATCCGGGGATCATGGCTGGCTGCGCACAGGATATGCCGGTGCCATCCCTGGGGCGGTGACGGTTACGATCCGGTGCCCGACAATACAGACCCTTAAATCAACGCCAGATTGCCGCGGTCGGTGAAGCTGCGGGTCGGAATGACCTCTCGGTCAAGTTTTCCCATCAATGTATGGTGCAAGTCTTCGAAAAACCGGGGCGAGTCAAAATACCAGTTGTGTGTCGCAGAAGGCCCGTCCCCGTATTCATCGCGGGTATTTTTGAAGTAAGACCCGCAATACAGATTAACCGCTTTCTCGGGCCGGTCGTTTGGCATTCCGACACGGCCCAGTCGGCGCGATACTCCGACACGCTTGACCTCTGAGATCGACAAAACCTCGTCAAACGGGCTGTAATAACATGTCAGCCTAGTACAACGTCGCATCAGAGAGGACGTCTTGGAACTGCCATCGCGGAACGATTTCGCGGATACATCCGCCGCGACAAACGCGATCTGGCTGGTCATCCAGCTGTGTTGCGCGGTTTCGTGGTCGTCATCGGCATAATCCATGGCTTCTCGCACCAAGAACGTGCCCATGGAATGTGCCAGAACATGGACGTTGTACCGGCAATCGGCAGTCTGCATCCGGGACAGCCGCGTGATCCCGTGACTGAACAATTTCTCAGCCGCACGCCGCGCGTCAGCCCGATCAACGTTATAGCCCAGAACAGATCCATCGCTTGGCCAGTCATAACTGATGACCACACCGTTAAAGCCATGCATCTCAAGACCGGTGCGAATTTTGCGGTGACGTTCCAGCATCTGGTATTGCTCGGTATTGAACCCGTGCACGAAGACGACAATATGCCCGTTCTCGGTAGCCGTCGCCCCGGCTTCGGCCTGAATCCGGCTTATCCATTGAGATTGCGGTATTTCATGCTGCCGTGCCGGTTGCCCGACATTCCCCGGAATAGCCAGATATCGCGCGGCGCCCATCTTGTTTGAATAGTGATCGCCGCTTCGGGCGCGGACGGAAAAGAAATAGTCCATAATATACCTCCTGAAAAATACGCGCAGGGTAACACGGGTGTAACTACTCTCCAAATGCGGTTGATCCAGCTTCTACGCCTTGCCCGGGCCTTCGGTCCGCTGTAACCACGGCGCATGTTTGATGATGCAGACGATATCCACCCGCTGTTTGCCGGCGCGCCCTCGACAACCGAGTTCAAGAAGCTGCGTAAACGCATTGTGCGCCAGACCCGTGAAGCGATCGAGCAATACGGGATGGTGGATCCGTCCGCCCACGACAAGGATGGCAAGCCTCCCCGCTGGCTGGTCTGTCTTTCGGGTGGCAAGGACAGCTATACATTGCTGGCCGTTCTCTACGAGCTCAAGTGGCGGGGCCTGTTGCCTGTCGATCTGCTGGCCTGCAATCTGGATCAGGGCCAGCCGGGCTTTCCGGCGACGGTCCTGCCCGAGTTTCTGGGTCGAATGGACGTGCCGCATCGGATCGAATATCAGGACACATATTCCGTTGTGATGGACAAGGTTCCGCAGGGCCGGACCTATTGCGCCCTGTGTTCCCGTTTGCGCCGTGGCAACCTCTATCGCATCGCGCGCGAGGAAGGGTGCTCGGCGGTCGTTCTGGGGCATCACCGCGACGATATCCTTGAGACGTTTTTCATGAACCTGTTCCACGGCGGCCGCCTGGCCACGATGCCACCGAAACTGGTGAACGAAGAAGGCGATCTTTTTGTATTCCGCCCGCTCGCCCATGTCGCCGAAGCCGATTGCGAGAAATTTGCCAAGGCGATGCAATACCCGATCATTCCCTGTGACCTGTGCGGCAGTCAGGATGGGTTGCAGCGCCAGCAGGTCAAACAGATTCTGGATCAATGGGAAAAGAACAGCCCGGGTCGGCGACAGGTTATGTTCCGAGCGTTAACAAACGCGCGGCCATCGCACCTTCTGGATGGAAAGCTGTTTGATTTCATTAACCTTTCACTAAATTCCGACGAAAAATCTGGGAACTTAGAAGAGATTCCGCTTCTGCGTTAACGACTGACTTAGACTGGTTTCATAGGCTTTGCCTTGTGCAGATCATGCCCAAGGCCAGAAAGCTGATGCGGAACCATCCCCTTACCGACCGTTTTGTCCATTCGTTGAAAACCGTTCTGGGCGGCCCAGCCGCGCTGGCCTTTGTTCCGGCGCTTTGTCTGAGTGCGTTCTGGATTGGGGGTGAACAGGCCCTGGTTGCACTGGCCCTGATTTTGCCTCTGATCGTCGCAGGCATCAATGCGTTCGCAGCCAATCCGTCGCGTAAAGGGCTTTGGCGCCCCGGCGGTCTGCTGTCAAAGGACCAGTTTGAAACAGTTTTGGAGAAGGTATTTGCCGACGCCCGCCTGAAGGGGGAAAACTCGGCCTGTTTCGCGGTGGTTCTGGATGACTTCACGCAATTGCTTGATCTGCACGGACAGGCGGCGGCAAACCACGTTGCACAGCAATTCTGCTCGCGCGTTTTGTCCATGATCCGCTCCAATGATTGCGCAACCCGGATGGGTGGAAACAGGATGATGGTTGTTCTGCACCCGGCACGGCAACTGGATCTGGAAGCATGTATTCAGATGTCGGGCCGTATGCAAAACGCCGTTGAAGACCCCATCATGTTGAATGGCACCGGCGTGTATATGTCCTGTTCCATTGGCTTTTGCCTGAGCAGCAATATCACTGACGGCTCGGCAATCGAATGGCAGGAGGCCGCAAATAACGCCCTTTTGGAGGCGCAACAAAACGGGCCTTCCACGATTCGCGCTTTTTCCTCTCAGACGCGCAGACGGGCGCAGGTCAGGATCAACTTGCGCAAAGAGTTCGAGGCGGCGCTGGACAGCGGTGAAATCCGCCCGTGGTTTCAACCCCAGATCTCCACCGATACCGGGCGTATCAGTGGGTTTGAGGCTCTGGCCCGCTGGGAACATCCGAAAAAAGGGGTTCTTGCCCCCAATGTGTTCCTGCCCTTTGCCGAACAGGCCGAACTGATGGACCGGCTGGGGCAGGCCATGCGGCATCATTCCTTCTCTGCAATGCGCGAATGGGATCGGTCCATGCTGTCGGTGCCGCGCATCGGGATCGATTTCTCATCTGACGAACTGCGCAATCCGGGCCTGATCGACCGTCTGAAATGGGAATTGGATCAATTCGATCTGACTCCTGACAGGCTGGCGGTCGAGGTGTTGGAAACCGTGTTCTCCAGACGGCCCGACGATGTCATCACCCGCAACGTCACCGGGCTTGCCGCAATGGGGTGCTGTATTGATCTGGACGATTTCGGGACAGGACATGCCTCGATCGGTTCTATCAAACGGTTCAACGTATCCCGTATCAAGATCGACAGGTCATTTGTTGCCAAAGCGGATCTGGACCCAAGCCAGCAACAGCTTGCCAGCGCCATTCTGATGATGGCGGAACGTTTGCATCTGGAAACTTTGGCCGAAGGTGTCGAAACACCGGGTGAACACGCTCTGATGGCCCAACTGGGTTGCGATCATGTTCAGGGGTTTGGCATCGGCAAACCCATGCCATTTGAGAAAACCAAGGATTGAATCTCGTCTTACCGCAACAAGATCGAAGGAGTTCCAAAAATCGGGCGGCAAACGCGGTAGGGAACCGGAAATCGTGACAAAGAAGACCCCTCCGTGACGAAATGACGGGCGATTCCGCTTGACCTTTGGGTCTGCACTCTGTTGAACCCTGCGGGTGTCTTTCACTGCTCAAGGTGGCTGTCCCCGATGGACGATCAGAACAAGAACCTTATCCTCGCAACCGCGCTCAGCTTTCTCGTGATCCTGGTCTGGTTCGTGCTGTTCCCCCCTCCGGAACAAACGATAACGCCGGATCAGGCTGAAATAACCAGCGTCGAAGGCAGGGAGGTTCAGGCGCCCAGCACAGCCGATACCAGCACTGTCGGAGAGGCAACTGCGGCCGCCACCGAAGCTGAGCCCAAGGCCGAAGCGCCCCGCATCAATATCGACACGCCCCGCCTGACCGGCAGCCTGTCCCTTGCTGGCGGTCGGATCGACGAGCTGTCTTTGAAAGACTACAAGGTCTCACTGGCCGAGGATTCTCCGATTGTCGAGCTGTTGTCGCCGGTCGGATCGCAATCCGCCTATTACGCCCTCTATGGTTGGGCCCCCGGCGCGGGCCTGACCGGTACAGACGTACCCGGACCAAATACCATCTGGACGCTTGAGCAGGGTGAAACCCTGGGTGTTGACACGCCGGTGACGCTGGCCTGGGAAAACGGCAATGGACTGACATTCCGCCGCACCATCGCGGTTGACGAGAACTATATGTTCACGGTCACGCAATCTGTCGAAAACGCCACCGGAACCGAAGTTGGACTGGCACCTTATGGCATTCTTGCGCGCCACGGCATTGGCGAAGACGGCGACCTGCCGGACCTGAAAAACTTCTTCATTCTGCATGAAGGTGTGATCGGTATGGCCGACGGCACTCTGACCGAAGTGGATTATGGCGACGTTCGTGATTTCGATATCGATCCGGACGAACGCGCGCAGGCCGAGGTATTCCAGGTCAAGGAAAACGGCTGGATCGGGTTCACCGATCACTTCTGGATGACCACGCTGATCCCGGAACCCGGTTCTGCTTTCAAGGCGGCTGCCAAATACGACTCGCGTCGCAAGATTTACCAGACAGAAACGGTACTTCCGACGCTGACCGTGGCACCGGGAACAACCGAGCAGGTGACAACGCAGCTGTTTGCTGGCGCAAAGGAATGGGAGACCATCCGCGAATACCAGGCTGACGGTGTGCAGAAATTCATCGACAGTATCGACTGGGGCTGGTTCTTCTTCCTGACCAAGCCGATTTTCTGGCTGCTGCACAACATTCATGCGCTGATCGGCAACATGGGTTGGTCCATTATTGGCCTGACGCTGATCATCAAGGCAATCCTGTTCCCGCTGGCCTTCAAGTCCTACGTCTCGATGGCGAAGATGAAGGAACTGCAACCGCAGATGGAAGCCCTGAAAGAAGCCGCGGGCGACGACCGCCAGAAGATGCAGCAGGGCATGATGGAGCTGTACAAGAAGGAAAAGGTGAACCCCGCTGCCGGTTGTTTGCCAATCCTGTTGCAGATCCCGATCTTCTTCTCGCTGTACAAGGTGATTTTCGTCACAATCGAACTGCGTCAAGCACCGTGGTTTGGCCCCTTCCAGGACCTGAGCGCACCTGACCCGACCTCAATCATGAACCTCTTTGGCTTGCTGCCCTGGGCCGGCCCGCAACCGGATACCCTGATGGCGCTGATCTTTATCGGTATTCTGCCGCTGCTGCTGGGGATCTCGATGTGGCTGCAACAGAAACTGAACCCGGCACCAACTGATGCCACACAAGCGATGATCTTCGCGTGGATGCCCTGGGTCTTCATGTTCATGCTGGGCGGCTTTGCAAGCGGTCTGGTCGTGTACTGGATTGCGAACAACACGATCACCTTTACCCAACAGTATCTGATCATGCGCAGTCAGGGCTATTCGCCGGACGTATTCGGAAACATCAAATCCGGATTTAAGCGATTGCCGAACACGGACAAGAAATGAGCGGAACTGTTTCAGGCCTTTGGCGTCACCCGATCAAAAGCCATGGGCGTGAAGCCCTGAGCCTGATTACCCTCAACCCCGGGCAGACCATGCCCGGGGATCGCGTTTGGGCGGTTGCCCATGAAGCGACAAAGACCGACGGAACGGAATGGGCCCCGTGTGTGAATTTCAGCCGCGGTTCAAAAGCTCCCAAGCTGATGGCGATTTGGGCGAAACTGGACGGCGAGCAGGTCACTTTGCACCACCCGGACCGCCCGGATCTGAGCTTTCACCCCGACACGGAGCAATCGGTTTTCCTGGATTGGGTAAAGCCGCTTATGCCCACAGACCGTGCTGCGTCTGCCCGAATTGTCCGGGTGCCCGGGCGCGGCATGACCGATACCGATTTCCCGTCAATCAGCCTGTGCAACATGGCCTCTCATCGCGCTGTTGAACAAAAGCTGGGCCAGTCTTTATCTGCGGCACGTTGGCGGGGAAACATCTGGTTCGAAGGCCTGCCTGAGTGGGATGAATTCGACTGGCTGGGCCGTGACCTTCGCATTGGCGAAACCGTGCTCCGGGTTCGCGAGCGTATCACCCGCTGTCTGGCCACGACCGCAAATCCGGAAACCGGCGAACGCGACGCGGATACTTTGGGCGCGCTGAACAGCTGGGATCATCAGGATTTCGGTGTTTATGCAGAAGTTGTTCAGGGTGGTGAAATCCGCCTGAATGATACGCTGGAGTTGCTATGACCACGCTTCCGTTTCCGCTGGCCGAAGAGCCGGATGACTTCGCCAAAGAACACGGTCGCAAACTGTTTGCCGGCCCGTCCGAATTTGTCAAAGGCGTGGTCGCCATGACGGGCCTGCCCGCCCCTGACCGGTTAGAGGTTTGCTTTGCCGGACGCTCGAATGTCGGCAAATCCAGCCTGATCAATGCGTTAACCGGAACAAAGGGTCTGGCGCGTGCCTCGAACACACCTGGCCGCACGCAAGAAATCAACTTCTTCACGCAAGGCCCCGACCTCTATCTGGTGGACCTGCCGGGCTATGGGTATGCGAATGCACCGGTTAACGTGGTGGAAAAATGGCAGAAGCTTCTCAAGCAATACCTGAGCGGTCGTCAGACACTGCGCCGTGCCTTTGTCCTGATCGACGCGCGACACGGGGTAAAACCGGTCGACGCTGAAATCATGAAATTGCTGGATACCAGTGCCGTGACCTTTCAATGCGTTCTCACCAAGGCTGACAAGGTCAAGGCCAACGAGCGCGAAAAGGTTCTGGAGCAAACCCGCGCGGCCTTGTCCAAACATCCCGCAGCATTCCCGGAAATCGTCCTGACTTCGTCCGAAAAAGGCGACGGGATTCCGACCCTGCGCTCGATCATTGCACATCTGGAATAGCTTCGCCCTTGGCAGCGCGGTGCAAAGGCCCTAACACGGACGGTCAGAGGGACCTTAGCAATGAAGACACGTGACATGAACCGGGACTGGATCGCCACCGCAGCAACCCTGAACAGCGCATTGCCCTATCTGCAGCGCTATGATGGAGCCATCGTCGTCATCAAGCTGGGCGGGCACGCCATGGGCAGTGACGAGGCGATGGAGAGCTTTGCGCGCGATGTCGTCTTGATGCGTCAGGTCGGCGTGAACCCCGTCGTTGTGCATGGCGGTGGTCCGATGATCAACGCGATGCTGGACAAGCTGAATATCCAGTCCGACTTTGTGAACGGCAAGCGCGTGACTGACACGGCAACCGTCGAAGTTGTCGAGATGGTTCTGTCTGGCCTGGTGAACAAGCGCATCGTTCAGGCGATCAATGGTCAGGGCGGTTCGGCCGTGGGTTTGTCGGGCAAGGATGCAAACCTGATGATCTGCGACCAGACGGATGCGTCGCTGGGTTATGTCGGCACCCCTGCCGAGATGAACCCGAAAATCCTGCATGATCTGTTCTCACATGATGTGATCCCGGTAATCGCCCCGCTGGGTGCGGGCCGTGAGGGTGAAACGTTCAACGTGAACGGCGATACGGCAGCCGGGGCGATTGCCTCGGCATTGAAAGCTGACCGCCTTCTGCTGCTGACTGATGTCTCGGGCGTCAAGAACGCGGCTGGTGAAGTGGTGACCGAGCTGAAAGCCGGCCAGATCCGCGAGATGACCCGCGAAGGCACCATCGCAGGCGGCATGATCCCCAAGACCGAAACTGCCCTGGACGCCCTGCGCAGCGGCGTTCGGGCCGTCGTGATACTTGACGGGCGTGCGCCAAATGCGGTTCTGCTTGAACTGTTCACAGAACATGGCGCCGGGTCTCTGATACGGCCAGACTGATCACTGCAACAGCCGAGGGAAGATGACAGATCTCGCGCGACCTTCCTCTGGCCCGGATGCGGGAACTTATGGCCGCGTTGAACACGCGGCGCGTCAGGCGGGGTTGATTGTCATGGGCGCGCTGCATCCCCATCGCGTGGCAGCCCGGCAACTCGACACAGGCACGCTGATCTTGCTGGGCGCGGGTTCTGATTTCTGGCCTGCTCTGAAAGCCTCGCTCGAATGGCGGGGGCCTGATCCAGTAGACCGCTGGTCAACCAGAGTCGTCGGCCAGATGGCACATGCGTTCGGTGCACAGGCCTATTTCCCCTTTGGTGATCCACCCTATGCGCCTTTCATCGACTGGGCCCTGAAATCGGGACGCACCTTCAGCAGCCCGGTGGGGGCCTTGGTACATGACACGGTCGGCATGATGATCTCATATCGCGGCGCACTGCATTTCGCCCATGAGCTTACCATCCCTAAGGCGCCCGGCGTTTCCCCCTGTGACACCTGCGCCGCCCCGTGCACGACAGCTTGCCCTGTCGGCGCGCTGAACGCGCAAAACTTCTATGACCTTGCGGCCTGCCACGACCATCTTGATACCGCTGAGGGTCAAAACTGCATGACAGGCGGCTGTCTGGCCCGTCTCGCCTGCCCGCTCAGCGTGGGCGCAGGGCGCAACCCCGAACAATCAACCCATCATATGAAGGCTTTTCATCCGTCATGACCCGCACCCTGATCCTGACGCGACACGCAAAATCCAGCTGGGATAACCCAGGACTTGCCGATCATGAACGCCCCCTGAACAAGCGCGGGCGCAGGTCGGCCCCGGCCATTGGTGCATGGCTGCGCGAAAACGGCTGGATGCCGGATGAAGTGCTCAGCTCGACGTCTAACCGCACCCGCGAGACATGGGATGGAATGGGGTTAAAGGCCGATAAGGTCCGCTTTCACAAAGCGCTCTACCACGCCGACGCAGAAGACATGTTGCGTGAATTGGCAGGCGCTACGGAACCCGTAATATTGATGCTGGGCCATAACCCCGGCATCGCCGAGTTCGCCAGCCAACTTGTGCGACAGTCGCCGGATCACATGCGCTTTTTCGATTATCCGACTTGTGCAACCACTGTGATGACATTCAACGCCGACAGCTGGTCGGACGTGCGATGGCATATGGGCACCGTGCTGGGCTTCACCACCGCGCGAGAGTTGCTGGAATAGAAAAAGGCGGGGCAAAACCCCGCCTTTCCACCATCTTGAGCCGTTCAGTGTCCCAGAATCTGGCTGAGGAACAGTTTGGTCCGCTCGCTTTGCGGATTATTGAAGAACTCTTCCGGTTCGTTCTGTTCCACGATCTGGCCCGCATCCATAAAGATCACACGGTTGGCAACCTGACGGGCAAAGCCCATCTCGTGCGTCACGCACAGCATCGTCATGCCTTCTTCGGCCAGCTCGATCATGGTGTCGAGCACCTCTTTGATCATCTCGGGGTCCAACGCCGATGTCGGTTCATCGAACAACATGATCCGCGGCATCATGCACAGCGAGCGGGCAATTGCCACACGCTGCTGCTGACCACCCGAAAGCTGACCAGGATACTTGTCGGCCTGCTCGGGGATTTTCACCTTTTCAAGGAAATGCATCGCGCGCTCTTCGGCCTCTTTCTTGGGCGTCTTGCGCACCCAGATCGGGGCCAGCGTGCAGTTCTCCAGAATGGTCAGGTGCGGGAACAGGTTGAAGTGCTGGAACACCATGCCAACCTCGGACCGGATCTTGTCGATGTTCTTGAGGTCATTCGACAGCTCGGTCCCATCCACGATGATCGTGCCCTGCTGGTGTTCCTCCAGCGCGTTCAGGCAGCGGATTAGGGTGGATTTCCCTGACCCGGACGGGCCCGCGATAACAATCCGCTCGCCTTGGTTGACGGTCAGATTGATGTCGCGCAGCACGTGAAAGGACCCGTACCACTTGTTCATGTTGGTGATTTCGATGGCAACCTCGTCGCTCACCTGCATTTTGGAACGGTCGATTTCGCGGTCAATTGCAAGTTCAGACATGTGTTGAACTCCTTAACGATGATCCGTGGCAAGGCGACGCTCGAGCCACTGAGAATATTGAGAGATGCCGTAGCAGACGACGAAGAACAGAAGCGCGGCAAAGCCCAGAAGCTCCCAATAGACGCCGTTCCACTCGGTCGACGCCAGGATGGGTCCCCTGATCATACCCACCAGATCGAACATCGAAATGACCGAAACCAGTGTGGTGTCCTTGAACAGGCCAACGGCCACATTCACGATACCAGGGATCGAGATCTTCAGAGCCTGCGGCAGGATGATCAGACGCATCGCCTGAGGGTAATCCAGACCAAGGCTGTCTGCTGCCTCATACTGTCCACGTGGAAGCGCTGCCAAACCGCCGCGGATCACCTCGGCGATATAGGCGGCCGAGAACATTGTGATCATGATCACAACGCGCAGGAACAGATCAACTGTGCTTTCAGGTGGGAAGAAGTACGACAGCATCACCGAAGCCACGAACAGCAGCGTGATCAGAGGCACGCCACGGATGAATTCGATGAAGATGACGCTAACCCACTTGATCAGCGGCATGTCGGACTGACGGCCCAGCGCAAGGGCGATGCCAAGCGGAACTGACAGCGACACACAGGTGACTCCCAGCATCATGTTCAGCATGAAGCCACCCAGATCACGGCTGGGAACGGCGGAGAGCATTGCATTCTCTGACGCCCCTTCAGGGATCAGCGCCCCACCGATCTTCCAGACGACAAGCGCGACGATGATGGCGCCAAAGAAACCTGCCGCAAAGCTGTTCTTGCCGAATTTCTGGAACACGGCACCACCGGCCACGCAACCCAGCAGAGCCGCAAACGGAACTAGAATGGTACCACCCCAGATCAGCCAGAACGCAATGAACGGGTAGAGCGCTGTGAAGATAAGCATCTTGCGCGGCAGGTCGAAGAACAGCACCGGCGCAAATGCCACCAGCATCAGCACAAAGGCCAGATTCGGGCGCCAGTATTCTTCGGCCGGGTACTTGAAGCCGTAGATCAGTTGCGGCCAACGTTCGGTCAGGACGGCGAAACAGGCACCAGTCTTTCCTGCCAGAATTTCGCGGCATTCCGCCAGCGAGTTCGCATTCCAAACTCCATTCAGAATCCACGGTAGCGTGTTATTCAAAATGAGGTAGATCAGGATCAGCGAGATCACCGTCAGGATCGTGTTGGCCACACCCGAGAACAAGTTCTCGCGCATCCACTTGGCCACACCGACCTCGTTTGCCGGGGGCGGTGAGGGGGGGATTGTGCCTTCGGCCACGAAGGCGATCGAATTCGTCGTTTGATCACTCATGGCTCAGCGCTCCTTCAACTTGACGGATGCGTTGTAGATGTTCATCACCGTCGAAATCAGCAGCGAGGCTGTCAGGTAGAACAGCATCAGCAGCAAAACACATTCGATTGCACGACCTGTCTGGTTAAGCGTGATACCACCCAGCGTTGCGGTGATATCCGCATAGCCCACGGCAATCGCCAGCGACGAGTTTTTGGTGATGTTCAGGTACTGCGAGATCAGTGGCGGGATAATCACCCGCAACGCCTGCGGCAGGACCACGAGGTTCATGATCCGTCCAGGGCGAAGACCCAGCGCCGCGGCAGCCTCGGTCTGACCTTTGTTGATCGCTTGAATACCCGCACGTACGTTTTCGGCAATGAAGGCACCGGTGTAAATCGACAGGGCGAACCACAATGCGATTAGTGGTGCACCGATTTGAAGACCCCCGCGCAGATTAAAACGGTTGGCCAAAGGATCAGGCAGGTCCCATGACAGTCCCAACAAAAACAGAACAACGATAACCGGCAAGAACCAAATCGCAGCGTTCAACAGCAAGGTGTTCGGTCTGACGCCTGTTTCCTCTTGCTTGATCTGGGCGTTTTTTTTCACTAACCGCGTAGAGAAATAGGACGCGACCAATACTGCAATTACAAGCAACCAGTTCGCAACGCCGCCAAAACCACCTGTAAAGTAGGGAAGCGGTACGTAAATTCCCCGGTTGGTGAAGGCAAAGAGTCCGAGCACCATTTCACGATCGGCATCCTCACCCAAATATGCCCTTGGTGCGGGCATCGTAGCGGTGATGATGAAGAAGATGATAAGGATCCAGATCAGAACCGGAATATTCCGGAAGATCTCGACATAAAACGCCATCAGCTTTGAGATTAGCCAGTTGTTGGACAAGCGCAGAACCCCCGCGAGAACACCAAAGATGGTCGCGGTTATGCAAGCCAGAAAGGCGACCAGCAGCGTATTAAGAATACCCACAATCGCCGCCCGCCCATGAGAGGCCTGGCTGTCATATTCAATGAGGCGTTGGTTGATATCGTACCCAGACGGATCGCCAAGGAATGAATAGGAAATGTTAAGGCCAGCGGCCCTGAGGTTCTGGATCAGGTTGTTGCCCAGATACCAGATGCTAAGCGCAATAACGATTGCCGCAATCACCTGAAAGGTCAGCGATCTGTAGCGGGTATCGTTTATGAGCATCGACAGCCGAAAATCAGCTTTCGGCGGGTCAGTCATAGTCGACATATTTTGGAATCCCCGTGGCTAGCGGACTTTGTTTTTGTGGCGAGGTTGTCCCCGCTCTACGTCCGTTCGCGTAAGTTTTAGTGAAAAAGGGCGCAGGTTTCCCTGCGCCCTTTTCCGTCGATATTAGCGGAACGGCGGCGAGTACAGCAGGCCACCTTCGGTCCACTGTGCGTTTAGGCCACGTGCCAGACCGATCGGAGTTTCTTCACCGATGTTCTTGGCAAACACTTCGCCATAGTTGCCGCCGGCTTTGATCGCCTTGGCTGCCCAGTCAGCGTTCAGACCCAGCATCTCGCCCAGGGTGCCTTCGGTACCCAGCAGGCGGTTGATTTCAGGGTTTTCGGTGCCAGCGGCCAGTTCATCGATATTGGCCGAGGTTACGCCCAGCTCTTCAGCCGAGATCAGCGCGTTCAGAGTCCAGCGCACAACGTCGCCCCACTCGTGGTCGCCGTGACGGACCAGCGGGCCCAGCGGCTCTTTCGAGATGATTTCGGGCAGCAGGATGTGATCACCGGGGTTTTCGAATGTGGCGCGGGTTGCCGCCAGACCCGAAGCGTCGGTGGTGTAAACGTCACATGCGCCAGCCAGATACTGCTGCTGTGCTTCGGCGTTGGTTTCGATCGGAACCGGTTCGTAGCTGATGTTGTTCGAACGGAAGAAATCCGCCAGGTTCAGCTCGGTTGTGGTGCCGGTCTGGATGCAAACGGTTGCGCCGTCCAGTTCCTTGGCCGAGCTTACGCCCAGTGCCTTGGGAACCATAAAGCCCTGACCGTCATAATAGTTCACACCGGTGAATTCGAACTTCAGGTCGACGTCGCGGCTGAAAGTCCAGGTGGTGTTACGCGCCAGCATGTCGATCTCGCCCGAGGCCAGAGCGGTAAAACGTGTCTTACCGGTGGTCGGAACGAATTCTACCGCGCTTGCGTCGCCCAGAACAGCAGCAGCAACGGCGCGGCACAGCGATACGTCAAAGCCCTGCCATTCGCCATTGGCATCGGGAGCAGCAAAGCCAACCAGACCGGTGGTCACGCCACAGTTCAGCTTGCCGCGCGCTTTAACGTCGTCAACGGTCCCTGCCACGGCAGCGCCAGCAGCAAGACCGGCAATCGTTGCCGCGCCCAAGATTACGGATTTTTTCATTTTTACCTCTTCCTGATTTCCCGCCCCATCAGAGGCGGCTCTGCCCGGCAAGTGGATGCCGGATAGGTTACTCCAAAGGTGTCTCCCCTTTAGTGGCACTGAGTTTGGGCGTATTCATAAACAAACGTCAAGGGTCGGATCATCGAAAACGACGGATCAGACCCCAACCAATTTGAACATTTGGCCAAAAATCGGATAATAAGGATCAAACCGACATATCAAAGAAGCGTTTAGCATGCAGAAACGCGGCTTTCTTCGTTTCGGCGACCACATGGGCCTCGTCATCGTGACCCCATTGTTCGACCTGCCAGGTTTCGTCCAGCCGCGAAATGCGCCAAATTTCGGCTGGTTCGCGCCAATCCATGGCCGCCGCAAACCCGAGAATCAATGACCCCGACAAGCTGACCAGATCGTGGAACGCCGCCAGTTGAAACGCATCCAGCGCATGGACGCGAGCACGCAGCGCCGACAGGGCAGCGGCAGATTGCGGCTTGTGCAGCACACCGATAACCGGCTGCAAGCGAGCAGACAGCGCAGCCTCGGCCCAGTCGAGTGCCGGGTCCCATTCGGCGCTTTGACGTTCCTGCAACTCTGTTGGATGTGTCGCCCGATAGCACAGCAGATCAGAATCGCCGTAATCCGCAAGCATATCGGCAACTTCCCCGTACTGGAACCGAACCTTGTCGATTGCCGCATTCGCCGAACGGGTGCATGGCATTGTCGACGGATCTACCTCTTTCTGCTGGGCATCCCATTCTGCCGCAACCGCTTCGGCCATGGCGCGGGTCGGCAGGATCAACGCCGCTTTGGCAGGGGTCTTGACGCGGCGGCCATCCAGTTCAACCGTAAACCCGCCGTCGACCTCGGTGATCCGGCTTTCTTTCCAGAAGCGTTTCGGTTTCCAGTCGCTCATGTTTCAGTTCCATATCCCGGCCAGCGCATTGGGCAACTGGTCAAAGGTCTCAATCACGCAAGTGGCCGAGGTCAAAGCAGACCGATCATGGTACCCCCATGCCACGCCGATGCCGCGCACTCCGGCAGCGGCAGCCATGTCCATGTCATAGCTTGTATCGCCGACCATCACCGCGCAGTCGGGTTCGACACCGGTCTCGGCCAACGCGGTCTGCACCATGGATGGATGCGGTTTCGACGGATGGTGGTCGGCAACCTGCCGGGTGACGAAGTAGGGCTCAAGCCCATGCACTTCGATCAACGCATCAAGCCCGCGCTGGGATTTGCCGGTTGCCACCCCAAGAAGCACTTCGGGCACGGCGTGCAAGGCTTCAATCGCCTCTCTCGCACCGGGATAGAGCGGAGAGCTGGCCGCGCCCATATCCACACGATGCGCGTGATAGGCTTCCTTATACCCTTCAACGAGATCGTTCTGGACCGAGGAAGGTTGGTCCGGCACTAACCGTGCGATAGCATGTGGCAGGGACAGCCCGACGATGGACAGGATCACCTCTCGCGTCGGTACAGGGATCGAAGCGGCCTGAAAGCTGGTGGTCATGGCGTGAACGATACTGCCCTGACTGTCGACCAGAGTACCATCTACATCAAACAGAACCAGCCGCAGGGGTGCGCTCATTGCAGCGCCTCAAACGGGTCGTCGGCGGCCAGATCCTCGGTCCAGCCGAAGGTGTCCCAGCTGTGTTTCATATGTTCCGGCAAGGGCGCTGTCACGGTCACAGGTTTGCGCGTTGTCGGATGCAGGAATGACAGTCGCCGCGCGTGCAGATGCAGCTTTTTGCTGATGATCCCACCCAGTTGCGCGCCCCAGCCATCACCCAGGTTTTCCTGCCCCGAGCCACCGTATTTGCCGTCGCCGATGATCGGATGCCCGATCGCTGCCATATGCGCGCGCAGTTGGTGGGTGCGGCCTGTGATCGGCTCCATCGCCACCCAAGCGGCGCGCCCGGCCACGCGGTAGAGGGTCGCATAATGTGTATGTGCCCGTTTCGCACCGGGGGTGCTGTCGATCTCGTTCATATGGACGGGGATCATCTTTTCACCCTCGCCGTGCGCGCCATGACCAGCTGCTTTCACAAGACCCGTCTTGATTTCACCCAGATATGGCGTGGGAACACCTGCAACCAGCGCCCAGTAAATCTTGCGTGTATCGCGGTGACGGAAAGCGGCTGTCAGCCCCTTTGCGGCTTCGCGCGTGCGGGCCAGCAGCAGAACACCTGACGTGTCCTTGTCCAGGCGGTGAACCAGACGCGGGTTTTCGTCATACCCAAACCGCAACGCCTCGGACAGGCTGTCGACATGCCGGGTCTGCCCGCTGCCGCCCTGAACCGGCAGGCCCTGCGGCTTGTTCAGGGCCAGAATGTGATCATCACGGTAGATCACGCAGGACTGGATCATCTTGGCATCCGCATCCGAGATACGATGCTTGACCTCAACCGGTTTGTGATCTGGCCCCGGCAACGGCGGCACACGAACCACCTGCCCGACCTCCAATCGGGTCGAGGCCTTGGCCCGGCTGCCATCCACGCGCAGTTCCCCCTTGCGGCACATCTTTTCGATGCGGCCCTGGCTGACATGCGGGAACAGGCGGCGCAACCAGCGGTCCACACGCTGATCGCCGTCCCCTTCAGCGACTGTAATCATCTGTACGCCACTCATGCCATTGCCCCTTGCGCCGCGCGGGTGATCCGCCCGGATTGCGTCTTTGTCCGTATCCCAGAAATCATGGGGGTCTCTCGCGCGCAACGCGGCAAGAGTCAAGGTATCAGACAGGAACCTTTGGCGTTCGAGGGGGCTCAGCGCCGCCCGCCACTTCTCGGCACGATCAGTGCATTCCCAGCCAGCCTAGCTGTTGCGCTGAGTCCGAAGCTTGGCGAAGTAATCGAGGCGCTTTTTCAGCTCACGCTCGAACCCGCGTTCGACCGGTTGATACAGAACCGGGCGTTTCATCGTTTCGGGGAAATAGTTCTGACCGGAAAACCCGTCTTCGGCGTCATGGTCATACGCGTAGCCGGCACCATATCCCTGATCCTTCATCAGTGATGTGGGGGCATTCAGGATATGTTTGGGCGGTGGCTCGCTTCCCGATTGCTTGGCCAGCCGCATCGCTGCCTTATAGCCGACATAGGCGCCGTTGGATTTCGGGGCCAGGGCCAGATAGACCAGCGCCTGCGCCAGCGCCAGCTCACCTTCGGGGGAGCCGAGCCGCTCATACGTTTCCCAGGATTGCAGGCATATGGCCTGCGCCTGCGGGTCGGCCAGACCGATATCCTCGACCGCCATCCGTGTGATCCGACGCGCCAGATAGCGCGGGTCTTCGCCCCCTGTCAGCATTCGCGCGAACCAGTACAGCGCCGCGTCCGGGTCGGACCCGCGTACCGATTTGTGCAGGGCTGAAATCAGGTTGTAATGTTCATCGCCCGACTTGTCATATTTCGCCGCCCGCCGCATCAGACGCGTCGACAGCGCGTCCGTGTCCAACGGTGCATCAACCTTCCAAGCCGAAACCTGTTCGATCAGGTTCAACAACGCCCGTCCGTCCCCATCGGCCATTTCCTGCAACGCATCGCGGGCTGCGGGTGTCAACGGCAACGCGCGGCCCAGCTCTTTTTCGGCACGCTGGGTCAGGCGTTCAAGATCGGAAAGGCCAAGCCGTTCCAGCACCAGAACCTGCGACCGGCTGAGAACAGCAGCGTTCAGCTCAAAGGACGGGTTCTCGGTCGTTGCCCCGACAAGAAGGATCGTGCCGTCCTCCATATGCGGCAGAAAACCGTCCTGCTGTGCCTTGTTGAAGCGGTGAATCTCGTCCACGAACAGCAAGGTCCCCTGCCCATTCTGACGCCTGATCTTGGCCGCTTCGAAAACCTTCTTCAAATCCGGTACACCGGTGAAAATCGCACTGATCTGAACGAAATGCAGATCGGTTTCCTGCGCCAGCAACCGTGCGATCGTCGTCTTTCCGACACCGGGCGGCCCCCAGAAGATCAGGCTGGACAGACTGCCCGACGCCAGCATGACCCCCAGCGGCGCATTCGGGCCAAGAACCTGTTCCTGACCGATGACCTCGGCAAGAGTCTGCGGGCGCAACCGGTCCGCCAGGGGACGGTGTGGCGCAGCGGTGGGTTCCGTTGGCCCGGTATCGAACAGATCGCTCACGGGTTACAGCCGGAACCGCAATGAGACTGACCGGCCACCGCGCAGAAGACCCATCTGCACACGACGACCCGGATCTGTCAGCGCATTCTCTACATCCCCAGGACGTTCGATGTCATTGGAATTGATGCTTTCAAGAATATCCCCCGATCGCAAACCCGCGCGTCCACCATAGGGACCGGGATCAACAACAACGACACCTGTCTGGGACAGTGGCAAGCCCATATCAGAGATCACCGCAGGGTTGACGCGGGACACCACCAGCCCCGGCAGGACAGTGTCTTCATCCAATGTCGTCTCTTCAGCCGCCGGGACTTCGGGCGCTTTGATCAGTGCCACCTCAACCTCTTCGCTCTGGGTGCCACGCAGCCGTGTCAGAACCGATGTTCCCCCAACCCCTGCGACAGACATGCGAAACTTCATCTCGGCAGGTGAGTTCACTTCGTCCCCGTCCACATGGGTCACGACATCCCCCACCTTAAGCCCCGCCTCGCGCAGCGGGCTAAGGTCATGCAGGTCCGAGATGACAACACCCAGTGGGATGGCAAGACCAAGGGATTCAGCAATATCCGCGCTCATATGCTGACCGGTCATGCCTGCCCAAGGGCTGACAAAACTGTCATTGCCCTGCTGTGCCTGTTTCAGGAACTCGGCCACAAGATTTGCGGGGATGGCAAAACCGATGCCATTCGACCCGCCCGAGCGTGTCAGAATAGACGTGTTGATCCCGATCAGGTCCCCGTTCATATCAATCAGCGCACCGCCGGAATTCCCCGGATTGATCGCTGCATCTGTCTGAATGAAATACCCGCGCGCATTGCCCGTCGCCGTACCTGTACGCGCCAAGCCCGAGATGATGCCAGAGGACACCGTCTGCCCCACCCCGAATGGGTTGCCGATGGCAAGGGCCAGTTCGCCAACCTCGACCTGATCGGAATCGCGCAGGGTCAGGTAGGGCAGATCTTGCGCCTCTTCCAGAAGCAGGATCGCAATATCGCTTTCTTCGTGCCCCAGTACGACCGTGGCAGAAAACTCGCGCCGATCGGTTGTCACGACCCTGATCTCGGTCGCCGAGCCTACAACATGGTAGTTGGAAACAACGTAGCCATCTTCAGACAGGATGACCCCGGAGCCCAGCGAGTTCTGAACCCGCGGCTGCGGCGTTCCCAGGCTGCCGCCGAAGAAATCCCGAAAGAACGGGTCCGAATAAAACGGGCTGGCCCGCCCCTGCCGCACGATCTTGGCGTAGATATTCACCACCGCAGGCGAGGCCTTTTTGACCACCGGAGCAAAGCCCAGAGAGATTTCGGACTGTGATTGCGGGACGCGGGTTTCGGCAAATGCTGGCGGGGCCATGACAAGCATAAGAGAAATAATGGATGCGCGGATCATGGGGGCTCCGGATTAGATCATCCTTGGGATATGCGGGGCAAAGGCGATAAATGCAAGCCGCCCGCTCAGCTTCGGCGGCGCAGGAACTTGAGCCCGGACCAATCGGCGTCAACCGCGCAAACCTGCACGTCGACCCAGCCCAGCGGCAGGATTTCACCGCGCAGCATATCCTCGGTCACACCTGCGTGCAGTGGCGAAGATTTTTTGGCCCAGGAGACCCACAGCATTCCTCCGGGCCGTATGTGGGCAATCTGCTCAGCCGCCATTTCGGCGATCTGGTCCGGGTGGTTCAGGAACATGTGAACCGCATCCGCGAGATCGGCTACGGGGTCGAACAGAACACCGTCGGCACCCGCTGTCAGGTTTGCATAATGGGCAGGGGCGTTGAGCGTACGGACCATGTATCCGGGTTTGAATCCCAGTTTCGCCCAGAGCGGTTTGCCCGAGTATCCTGCTGTGGGTTCACTTGCCATAACAGCCTGAACTTATGGCGCAAATCGAATGAAGGCAATTGGTTGGCTGAGGCACAAAAAAGCCCGCCCGATTGCTCGGGCAGGCGCATCAGGTCGATGACCGTCGTGCTTATTCTTCGGCTGCGGCCTCTTCGGCGGCAGCGCGGGCTTTGTCCGCGGCGCCTTTGGCATCGATGTCGCGATCGACGAATTCGATGATCGCCATCGGAGCCATGTCACCATAGCGGAATCCGGCTTTCAGGATGCGGACATAACCGCCCTGACGCTCAGCATAGCGGGGGCCCAGAACTTCGAACAGCTTGGCGACGTCTTTGTCTTCTTTCAGCTGTGCTGCGGCCTGACGGCGGGCGTGCAGGTCGCCGCGCTTGCCCAGGGTGATCAGCTTTTCGATGATCGGGCGCAGTTCTTTTGCCTTTGGCAGAGTTGTCTTGATCTGCTCATGTTCGATGAGCGAGCCAGCCATGTTTGCAAACAGAGCCTTGCGGTGCTCATGAGTACGGTTCAGGCGGCGGTAACCACGTGCGTGACGCATTTTTCAATTCCTTCTTTCGCGTTTTGCTTTGTCCGGCCTCCGATGCGTGTCAGAGGCTCACCTTGGGGCGGGATTGCCCGGATTGTACGTTTTGTACCGGCTTTCAGACCCCATTGGTCCGAAATGTACAAAACCTGCGACGGCAGGTTGGACCCGCCGCCGCAGCCGAAGATGCTTAGAATGCGTCTTCGAATTTCTTTGCCAGATCTTCGATGTTGTCGGGCGGCCAATCCTCGACATCCATGCCGAGGTGCAGACCCATGCCGGACAGCACTTCCTTGATCTCGTTCAGCGACTTGCGGCCGAAGTTCGGGGTGCGCAGCATCTCGGCTTCGGTCTTCTGGATCAGGTCGCCGATATAGACGATGTTGTCGTTCTTCAGGCAGTTTGCCGAACGGACCGACAGCTCCAGCTCGTCCACTTTCTTCAGCAGCAGCGGGTTGAACTCCAGACCATCGTCTTCGTCCTGACGGTTTGCCGATTCCGGCTCGTCGAAGTTGACGAAGATCGAAAGCTGATCCTGCAGGATGCGCGCGGCGTAGGCCAGTGCGTCATCGGGAGTGATCGAACCGTCGGTATCGATCTTCAGGGTCAGCTTGTCATAGTCCAGAACCTGACCTTCGCGGGTCGGCTGCACGTCATAGGCAACTTTCTTGACCGGCGAATAGATCGCGTCGATCGGGATCAGGCCGATGGGCGCATCTTCCGGCTTGTTCTTTTCAGCCGAAACGTAACCCTTACCGGTGTTGACGGTCAGCTCCATGAACAGGTCGGCGCCGTCGTCCAGGTGACAGATGACGTGATCGCGGTTCAGAACCTCGATACCTGCGCTTTCGCTGATGTCACCTGCGGTAACGATTGCCGGACCTTTGGCATTGATCGACAGGCGCTTGGGGCCTTCGACTTCCATGCGCAGGGCAACCTGCTTGAGGTTCAGGATGATGTCGGTGACGTCTTCGCGCACGCCCGCAACCGAGGAGAACTCGTGCAGGACGTTGTCGATCTGGACGCTGGTGATGGCCGCGCCTTGCAGCGAGCTCATCAGGACGCGACGCAGGGCGTTGCCCAGGGTCAGACCAAAACCACGCTCCAGCGGTTCGGCAACCAGGGTCGCCTGACGCGCAGGGTCGTTGCCCGGCTTGGCTTCCAGCTGGGTCGGCTTGATCAATTCTGCCCAATTCTTGTGGATCATGTAATCCCTCCATTCCTGCCCGCGCCCCATGACCAACAAGGTGCAGACGCCCGAGGTTCAAAATGACGTGCTGGGGCCGTGTAAAAACACAGCCCCAGCTTAATTTCAGATCGCTTAGACGCGACGACGCTTCGGCGGACGGCAGCCGTTGTGAGCAATAGGGGTCACGTCACGGATCGACGTGATGTTGAAGCCCACGGCAGCCAGTGCGCGCAGAGCCGACTCACGACCCGAACCGGGGCCTTGAACTTCGACTTCCAGCGTCTTGACGCCATGTTCCTGCGCTTTCTTGCCTGCGTCTTCCGCAGCCATCTGCGCGGCATACGGGGTAGATTTCCGCGATCCCTTGAAGCCCATGGTACCGGCAGACGACCACGAGATGGCGTTGCCCTGTACGTCCGAGATCAGGATCTTGGTGTTGTTGAAGGTCGAGTTCACATGGGCAACGCCCGATGCGATGTTCTTGCGCTCTTTGCGCTTGATGCGAGTCTTATCGCGTGCCATCAGTCAGACCCTCCCTTATTTCTTCTTACCGGCAATGGCCTTTGCGGGGCCTTTGCGGGTACGAGCGTTGGTGTGGGTACGCTGACCGCGAACCGGCAGGTTGCGGCGGTGACGCAGACCGCGATAGCAGCCCAGGTCCATCAGACGCTTGACGTTCATCTGAACTTCGCGACGCAGGTCACCTTCGACGGTGTAGTTGGCGTCGATATGTTCGCGGATGGCCAGAACTTCGGCATCCGACAGTTCATTGACGCGGCGGTGCGCTTCAATGCCCACGGCTTCGCAGATCGCGTTGGCCGAGGTGTTGCCGATACCGGTGATATATGTAAGGGCGATTGGAACCCGCTTTGCAGTCGGGATGTTTACGCCGGCAATACGTGCCACGTGTCACTTTCCTTTTTGTTGCGGTTCCGTAACTCCGGAACCTTTTTTCACAACACTTTACCGTGGCAGTGACGCCAGAGGGTCCAGTATTATTCGAGGTGGTCGGGGCAATTGGGACGAATCCCGCATGCGGTCTTGATTCCCTTTAGGGATGGGGGTCGATATGGGCTTTTGGTGGGGCCGTCAAGCCCCAACTTTCGGTCAACCCAGTATCGCCTCGATCGACGCGGTGACTTCCTTGATATCCGCCAGCCCATTCACCGGACGCAGATCGCCCTTGGCGTAGTAATAGCCAATCAGCGGAGACGTCTTCTTGTAGTATTCCATCAGGCGCGTGCGCAGGCTGTCTTCGTTGTCATCGGCGCGGCGCTGGAAGTCATTTTCCTTGCCGCAATTGGTGCATTTGCCATCCGCCGGAATTGGCTTGGTGTTGTCGTTATAGACTTCACCACATCCGCCACAGGTTGAGCGTGCGGTGATCCGACCCACCAGCGCGTCGTCATCAACGCGCATCTCGATCACGGTGTGCAGCGACTGGCCCAGCTTGGCCAGCAAAGCGGCCAGAGCATCGGCCTGCGCCAGCGTGCGGGGAAAGCCGTCAAAGATGAAACCGGCCCCTGTTTCGGTGGTCAGTTTCTCTTCGATCAGGCCGATCACGATTTCGTCGGTGACCAGCTTGCCCGCATCCATGATCGCCGCAACCTTCCGGCCCATCTCGGTGCCCGAGGTCTTGGCTTCGCGCAGCATGTCGCCCGTGCTGAGCTGCACCATGCCGCGTGTTTCCACCAGGTGACGGGCCTGCGTTCCTTTCCCAGCCCCCGGGGGGCCCAACAGAATGATATTCATCGACGAGAGGGTCCCTTCCTGCCGCGTTTCTTGCTTTTGCCGCGCAGTTGAGACTTTTCGATAAGCCCTTCGTATTGATGCGCCAGAAGATGGCTCTGAACCTGCTGGATCGTATCCATGGTCACGGAGACGATAATCAGAACCGAGGTGCCGCCGAAATAGAACGGGATGGCAAACTGGTTGCGCAGAATCTCGGGCAGCAGGCAGACCAGTGCCAGATAGGCCGACCCCAGAACCAGCACGCGGTTGACCACGTATTCCAGATACTCGGCGGTTTTCTTGCCCGGACGGATACCGGGCACGAACCCGTTCTGCTTTTTCAGGTTGTCCGCCACATCATCCGGTTTGAACGACACGTTGAACGTGTAGAAATATGCAAAGAACACGATCATCGACGCGAAGAACAGCAGATACAGCGGCTGTCCGGGGCCGAAATTGGCCAGCAGCCACGACATGATCGGCCCATTTGCCGCGCCCGACGAGAAGGTCGAGATCGTCACCGGCAGCAGCAGCAGCGAGCTGGCAAAGATCGCCGGGATCACGCCCGCGGGGTTAACCTTGACCGGCAGGTGGCTGGAGCCGCCTTCGTAGATTTTCATCCCGGCCTGACGGCGCGGGTACTGAATATGGATCTTTCGCAGCGCCCGTTCCATGAAGACCACGAACATGATGACGGCAATCACCATCACGATCACGCCAACGATCACGGCGGGGCTGATTGCGCCCGAACGGCCCGACGCGAAGAACTGCGCCAAGGCGGCGGGGACCTCGGCGATGATGCCGACGAAAATGATCAGAGAGATACCGTTGCCGATGCCGCGTGCGGTGATCTGCTCACCCAGCCACATCAGGAACATGGTGCCGCCGACCAGTGTGATCATGGTCGACATGCGGAAATACAGCCCCGGATCGGTCGCCAGATCGCCCGATTCCAGCGAAACGGCCAGACCATAGGCCTGGACGGTGGCCAGCGCCACGGTGCCGAAACGGGTGTATTGGTTGATCTTCTTGCGGCCCTGCTCGCCCTCTTTCTTGAGCTGTTCGAGCGCGGGAACCATCGACGTCAGCAGCTGCACGATGATCGAGGCCGAGATATAGGGCATGATGCCAAGGGCAAAGATGCCCATTCGGCCAAGCGCCCCGCCCGTAAACATCGAAACCATGCCGCCGATGCCCTGCCCCGCCTGTTCCATGAACTCGCGCAATGCTGCTCCGTCGATCCCCGGCACCGGAATGAAGGTGCCCAGACGATAGACGATCAGCAAACCCAGCGTGAACAGGATGCGGTTGCGCAGATCGGTGGCCTTGCCAAGGGCAGCCCAGCTTGTGTTGGCTGCCATTTGTTCTGCTGCTGATACCATAAAGTCGGTCTCTCTTATGCAAACGCCGCCCGGAACCGTTTTCCGGCTCGGACGGCGTCTTGGAAAACTCTGAAGTCTATGTAAGCGGGTCTTTGCCCGCTCACAAGCGCTTACTCTGCCGCAGCGGCTTTTGTGACTTTCAGTGAACCGCCCGCTTTTTCAACTGCCTCGACAGCAGCTTTCGACGCACCGGTCACTTCCAGATCAACCTTGGCGCTGATCTCGCCTTTGGCCAGAACGCGGATACCGTCCAGCTTGCGGCGGACCAGACCGGACGCAACCAGAGCGTCTTCGGTGATCGCAGCCTTGGCGTCCAGCTTGCCGGCTTCGACGAATTTCTGGATCAGGCCCAGGTTGATGACGGCGAATTCCTTGCGGTTTGGCTTGTTGAAGCCACGCTTGGGCAGACGCTGGTACAAGGGCATCTGACCGCCTTCATAGCCATTGATGGCCACACCCGAGCGGGATTTCTGGCCTTTGATACCACGGCCACCCATTTTACCTTTGCCGGAACCCGGACCACGGCCAACGCGGGTGCGTTTTGGGGCGGCGCCAGGATTGTCGCGCAATTCGTTCAGTTTCATTTCGCTTCTCCTAAGCCGGATATGACCCCCGAAGCGTGATGGGCCAAACACGGCATTTCTTGGTTTTGATTCTCGCGGCCAAAAAGCCACCGCAGGCGTATAGGCCCGATGGCAGGGCTTGGCAAGACTGTAGATCGCCAGCCGCTTGTCATGACCGGCAAAAGCCCCGGGACCGGCCCCGCGGGTGAACCCAAAAGGACACCTTCACCGGGGTCTGACCGAAAATCGAGCACGAAATATGGCGATTTTGGCAATTATCGCTTGCCATGACCGGGCGGTAGTCTATCCGGATTGCCACAAACAAGAACTTGGCAGGCGCATGACTGAAACCACTCTCTCGACCCGGAAACAGCCGGAGACTACCGCTGCACGTGACTGGGTAACAACGCTTGCCAAATATCGCGAACCCGACCAGCTGCGCAGCGCGTTTGAGCTGGGCGTCAGTGTCATCCCCTTCTTCGCGCTCTGGGCTTTGTCCTGGATGTCGCTGTCGGTCAGCTATTGGCTGGCTTTTGCGATTTCCGTTCTCAACGCGGCCTTTCTGTTGCGCCTGTTTGCCATCCAGCATGATTGCGGGCACGGCGCGTTCTTCAAGAACCGGACGGTCAGTGACTGGGTTGGACGCTCGATCGGAGTTCTGACGCTGACACCTTATGATGTCTGGCGCCGCACGCATTCCACACATCACAACAGTTCCGGCAATCTGGGCAAACGCGGGATGGGCGATATCCACACCCTGACCGTGGCCGAATATCAGGCGAAAACCCCGATGAACCGGTTCTGGTATCGTGTGTATCGAAACCCGATCACCCTGTTTGTCTTTGGCCCCGGTTATCTGTTCCTGTTTCAGAACCGCCTTCCACTGGGTCTGACCGACAGCGTCCGGTTCTGGGTCAGCGCGATGGCCACCAATCTTGCCATTCTGGTTGCGCTTGTGGCCATCTACTATTTTGGCGGGCTGATGCCGATGGTACTGATCTTCCTGCCCTCGACCCTGATTGCCGCCACCGCCGGGGTATGGCTGTTCTATGTGCAACACCAGTTCGAGGACACGCATTGGGACGCCGATGAAGACTGGCAGTTGCACGAAGCGGCGCTGCACGGAAGCTCCCATTATATATTGCCGTCCGTGTTGCAGTGGTTCACCGCCAATATCGGTATCCACCACGTGCATCACCTCTACAGCCGCATTCCGTTCTATCGCCTGACCGAAGTGCTGCGCGACCATGATGAACTGGCCAACAGCAACCGGATGACCATCCGCGAAAGCCTCGCCAACGCGCGGCTGCATTTGTGGGATGAGCAAAGCCGCCGTCTGCTGTCCTTTGCCGAGGCCCGCGCGCTTTATGGGTGAGGGGTTCCGTGGCCAGCTGGGCCGTCGGAAAGACGTCAAGAAATCCTATGTGACCCTGGAAAAGGGCAACTCCATCGACGTGTCCGCCGGTCTCTGATCGAACCCGTCTTTGGAAAGAGGTAATGGCCCTCGCGAAAGCAGGGTTTTTTTGAAAGTTGTGCGACCTAAATTACATACAGGCACATCATGTTGGGTGGATAAAGTGACGCAGGACAATATAATGCTATATTAACTTGTTTCGGCTCTGTTTTACGTGCTAAAATTGCTCTGCAAATGTCTAACGTTTGCAAATGGAGGGTATTTTGAAAGATAATTTTCACGCTCCCAAGGCACTGGGTGCTTCCAAAGCTGGTGTCGAAAAATATGCTGAGGACTTGGCCAAAAAGATTGGATTCGGCCCCGGGGATAGCATTGAGGAGCTTGTTCAGAAAAGTGGCGGCAAGCTTGTCGTTGGCACAAGTGGGTTTGGCGATGAAGACAGTGGTTCGATCGTCGCGCGCGCAGTCAATGATTTTGAGATATATGTCTCCCGCCATACTTCTTTGAAGCGAGATCGCTTTACGATTGCGCACGAGCTGGGTCACCTTCTGCTGCATTTTGGTGCAATAAAGAAAGTCGACGAAAACGCGGTTATGCGTGCAACTCGTTATGTGGATCAAAGTGACCAAGACCAGCAAAGGGCTGAATGGGAGGCAAACTGGTTTGCTGCCGCGTTCTTAATGCCTTCGGAAGAGTTTGCCGCGGCATATCGCGAAGGCGGAGCTTCAAATGCTGCGTTAGTATGCGGGGTCAGTCTGCATGCCGCAAAAATTCGAGCGGATAACCTTAAGATTTCTTAATCGAGAAAATTGATGGAAGAACTATCTGTTCCCGACTATCGGGTTCGCATATTTTTGTCTGTTGATCTGACTGGATCCACAGCTTTTAAGTCAAAAAACAATAGTTTCCGTTGGCTCAAGGCGTTCCAGCTTTTCTACGATCAATTTCCAAATTTGTATTCTGAGCACTTTGCAAAAGTTTGCGGTGATATTGAAGGTATAGGACCGGAAGAGAAAGCGAATTTGCCTAAAATTTGGAAGACAATCGGGGACGAAATTTTGTTCGTAAACCGAGTTGAGAGCGTTACCCATCTAGGCGCATATGTGACTGCCTTTTCTCAAACTCTGCATGCTTTTGGTGAAAAAGTTGCGGCCTATGAGGGCCTAAACACTAGGGTCAGGATGCATTGATTTCCAACGCGCTGCGTGATTCACGGCTCGGAAAACGGAGCGGTGTCATGAGCGATCTTTACTGGCTGACC
>NZ_JBQFXM010000019.1:0-44957 GCF_056540845.1 Ruegeria sp. AL2 | reverse complement strand
AAATCCCCATGCCGCTGCGGGCGAATAACCAACACACCCGACAACCCCGTCCGCTCAATCTCCATAACACCTAACCTCAACCGTCTGTTGCCTGTGTTAGGCGAGTATTGTCAGGCTGGGTGTCAATGCAAGGGTGATGCGCGAATTGCTGCTCAGATGATCGCAGACGGAAATGGCGGTTCGTTGCTTTACTGATCCCTCAAACCGCTAGGTCGCCTGCTGGTTCAGCATCTCAAGCACGGCGTCGCGTTCCGACAGAACCAGCAGCAAGGCTAGATCGCCCGGTTCCATCTGTTTCAGGATCATCGCGGCGGCCTCCGACGGGGATGCGGCCCTTTGGATCTGGGTCTTGTCATATCCCTGTTCCAGGGCAGACTTTTCGATCAGGTCCGGTATCTCTCCCAATGAGCGGCCCCGTAGATACCCTTCCAGTTCAGCAGCAACGACCACGTCGGGTTGGAAATTCAACGCGGTTGCAGTGACGTCCCGAATGTCCTGATCCGAGCGATCTCCGGCATGGCTGAGCATGATGAACCGCCGTTTTGCTGGCAGGGCCGACAGCGCATCGCACACGGCAGAAATCGAATGCGGGTTATGCGCGAAATCCACGAAAACCTGAGCGCCGTTGTATAGGAATTCGTTACAGCGACCCGGATTGTCCCTGGCATCCGGTTTGAACCCGGCCAACCCATGCCGCACCGCCTCAAGCGTCAGCTTCAAAGCCAGCGCAAGGCACATAGCCGCCAGAGCGTTCAGGATGTTGTATTTCGCGGCCCCGCCCATGGTCAGGGGCACGTCGGACACAGCTATGACCACCTGCTCGGACCGGCCGTCGAAAAAGACGATATTGCCCTGCGAAACATAAGCGCAGCATGTTCCCGCGTCCCGCGCCCGACGGATCAGATCACTCCCGGCATCCAGAGAAAACCACCAGATATTTGCCGTAGTGTTTTCGGCCTCGGCACGGACAAAAGGATCATCGGCATTCAGGGCCAGAACGCCGCCCTTGGTCAGTGTCCGGTGCACGGCGAATTTCGCCTGAGCCAGCTCGGGCACCGTGTTGACGCCGTATTGCCCCAGATGATCGTTCGCCACGTTGGTGACAGTGGCGGCCATGGCGGCACGTGTCGGCAGGCCGCGGCGCAGGATACCCCCACGGGCCACTTCGAGGCAGCCGATTTCAAGCCGCTTGTCGCGTAGCAGCATCCGCCCTCCGCCGGGGCCGGAATAATCGCCGCGATCCAGAATATCATCACCCACCCGCACAAACTCGGTCGAGGTCAGTCCCGCGACCTTGCCCGAGGCGCGGGCGATGGCCTCCAGCAACCGGGTCGTCGTGGTCTTGCCATTTGTTCCGGTGATGAAGGCGACGGGGATGTTGTGAAGGGCGGGCCAGTCCACGTCATCCGGGGCGGGCAATGCGTCGACAGGCCAGGTTTGACTGCCGGTGCCATGCCCGATGGAAATTTCGTCATCGTCGCACAGGATATCCACGCCATGCGCCTCGGCTGCCGTGATCAGGGCGATCAGCGCAGGATTGGCCTCCTTCGCCATGACGCCTTTGACGTCCCGGATCATCTGATCAAAATCGCCCGGCGTCGTCGCCAACAACTCTGCCGCACAGAAATGCCAGGCGGTCTGCGCTGCAAAGATCGCGGAATAAAGCTGATCCATCGGTGCCGAGATTGCCAGATTGACACCACCGGTGAAGGTACGGTGGGTCAGTGCCTGATCCTGCCAGCCAAGCGCATCAAGAACGCGCCGGGCATGTTTTTCCCACAGTGCAATGACCTGCGCGGGGTCGATATCCGTGAAAAACACATCCATCACCGCGCCGGGGTGATCCCATAACAGGCCGGGGCCGGTCAGACGCCGCGCGTCATCCACCTGAATATGATCAGCGGTCGCGCATTCGATGGTCAGCGCGGTTTCAAGCTCTTCGATCCGGTCCATTCCGGTGCCCTCGCTCAATCCGCGTCTTCGCTGACTTCACGCGCCAGTCTTACGCCGCGTTCGTCCCGGATCAGGTTCTGGTCGCTGTCTAACATGTCCTCGAACGTGGTGTCGGCGGGGCTGGTCCTGGATGCCGCCTCGGTTTCAGAGGTTTCGCCATCGGAATTGAAGTAGATGATCTGTTTCCAGCACCGTGTGGTGTCATCGCCAAAGATCACCAGCAGATCGCCCGGTGCCGCCATTTCCAGCGCGGCGGTCACGGCCTCAACCTCATCCGGGATGATCGTGATCGCCTCATCTGGCGTCCCGCAATCGATCAGGGCCTGCCGCATCATTTGCGGCACTTCGTCATGCCCGCGACCCCGGCGGCGGTCATCGGCCTTGCAGATGAAATGATCAAAATGCCCGGCGAGCGCTGCGGCTCCATCAACGATGTCTTCATCGCGGCGGTCGCCGGGCATCGCAACAACGCACAGCCTGCGGCCCTTGACGTCCAACTGATCGGCCAATGCGGCCATCGCTTTCAGCGCGGCTGGGTTGTGGCCGTAATCAAGAATCACTTTGAAGGGATGTTCATCATAGACGTTCATCCGCCCCGGCGCTTGGAAATAACTGGTGTCGAAAGTGCGCAGACCATGCCGGATATTGTCCAGATCGACCCCAAAACTATAGGCCATTGCCGCCGCGACCATGGCGTTTTGCACGTTGAAGATCGCCTTGCCCTCAAGGGTGGCGGGGATCAGATGCGACCACAGAACCGGGATGTGAAGCCCTTTGTCATAGATGGTCAGCATGTCGCCATTCATGCCTTTTTCCAGCACGATGGCTTTGCCCCCTGTCTTGATATGTTCCTTGACCAGACTGTGACCGGGGTTGGTCGTGACATAGAAGATCTGATCCGCCCCGGCATAATCGGCCATTTTCAGACAATTGATGTCGTCGGCGTTCAGCACGGCCGTATCGGTCGCGCTTTCCACCACCACCCGTTTGACGACGGCCAGCTCCTCTACCGTGTTGATCCCGCCCAGACCCAGATGATCTGCCGAGACGTTCAGACAGGCCGCCACGTTCGAGCGTTGATAGCCCAGACCCGAGCGCACCAGCCCGCCCCGCGCGGTTTCCATCACCGCAAAATCGACCATCGGATCACGCAGGACGATCTGTGCCGATTTCGGGCCGGTCATGTCCCCCTTGACGCTCAGCTTGCCATCCACATAGACGCCGTCGGTCGAGGTCATGCCAACGATTTTGCCGCTGGTTTTCATGATATGACCCAGCATCCGCGACGTGGTCGTCTTGCCGTTGGTGCCGGTTATGGCCGCAATCGGGATGCGGGTCTGTTCATTGGGGGGGAACAGCATGTCGATGACCTTGCCTGCCACATCGCGCGGCTGACCTTCGGACGGGGCCACATGCATCCGGAAACCGGGGGCGGCGTTTACTTCGACAATCGCGCCACCGATATCCTTGTAGGATTTAGTGATATCGTCGATCAGGAAATCGACACCGCCCACATCCAGCCCGACGGCCATGATGGCGCGTTCGGCCATGTCGCGGTTGTCGGGATGCACCACGTCGGTCAGGTCGATGGCGGTGCCACCCGTTGACAGGTTCGCGGTCGAGCGCAGATAGAAAACCTCGCCCTCGGGCAAGACAGTGTCTTCCGTCACGCCCGCATTCTCCATCAGGCGGTTAGCCTGATTGTCCAGCTCGAGCCTGGTCAGCACTTTTTCATGCCCGATGCCCCGACGCGGGTCTTGGTTCACGATGTCGACCAATTCGGCAATCGTATGGGTGCCGTCGCCTATTACATGGCCGGGGACGCGTTTGGCCACCGCAACCAGTTTGTCGTTCACGACAAGCATCCGGTGATCAAAGCCGGTGATGAAGCTTTCAACCAGAATGGCGCGGCTGCGTGAATGCTCCTTGGCCTCGGCAAAGCCCGCCTCGACCTCGGCATCGGAATTCAGATTGATCGAAACGCCGCGTCCATGGTTGGCGTCCAACGGTTTGACCACCACCGGAAACCCGATCCGCGCTGCCGCACGCACGGCCTCGCGGGCCGAATAGACCATGCGTTGCTGCGGTACCGGCAGGCCAAGATCGTTCAGCAAATTATGGGTGTCTTCCTTGTCGCAGGAAATCTCGACCGAGATATGCTTGGTCTCGGACGTAATTGTCGCCTGAATGCGTTTCTGAAACTTGCCGTGCCCAAATTGCACAAGCGAGCCGGAATTCAGCCTGATCCACGGAATGTCGCGTTCCTGCGCCGCCTTGACCAGCGATCCGGTCGACGGGCCAAATTCCTTGCGTTGCGCCCTCAGCACAAAGCTGCGCAGTTCTTCATCCCAGTTGAAGTCCGGGTCGAATTCGTAATCCACCTGATCTTTCAGGGATTGCGGCAGCAGGTGCATCAGCAACCGCATCGCCAAATTGCCCGCATCCAGACCGACGTCACGCTGGCGGTATTCATAGACCATATTGTACTGGCCCGGCTCACCTGTGCCGCGCGTACGGCCAAAGGTCACGTCGGACCCGGCCACGTTCTGCACTTCGATGGCGCAATGTTCCAGCACATGCCCCAACCAGGTGCCTTCATCCTCGCGCAGGCGGCGGATGAAGCCGCCGGGTTCGCGATAGGAGCAGCCATGTTCCGCCAGACCGGGAAGCGCCTTGATCAAGGCGTCAATAAACTCGGAACCAATTTTTGCCGAGGGCCACTCTTCCAGAACACCCAGATCGATGACATGGCGAATGACCGGAAAACTTGCCCAGACATTTGGGCCGACAAAGACATTGGTCGAGATTATTTTCATGAGGCTCCCCGTTGGTTAGCTATTATTCCCCCCGCTGGCGGCCTCTTGACCGGACATGTCCGGCAATGTGCAGAACGCCATATGCTCATCCGGCGGAAAAGCCTGGCGAGCCGTCAGATCATAACGGCACCCTTCGCCCAGAACGTCAAGCCGAAGTCCAAGCAGGCTCAGTGCTTCACCGCGGCGCGCGTCCCACATCGATGAATGAGTCAGATGACTGGCGTCAACGACGGTAACCGATCCACTGCCCACGACTTCAAGGACATTATCGGGTCCGATGAAGGCTGCCGTGTCTTCGTCGATACCCAGTCCGATCAAAAAAGGGTTGAAAGATGAAGCAGTTAACAAACGTCCCAGCCGATTGCGCTGTGTGAAATGCTGGTCGATGATGACGGCGTTGGTCAAGCCCATGCCCGGAGCCAGCGTGATATTGCCCTCAGCCGGGGCCGAGTTGCTGCTGCCCCCGGCCACCATGTGTTCGGACATGATTGATGCCCCGGCTGAAGTGCCGGCAACCGGCACACCGGCCGCATTCCGACGGCGAATTTTCTGCGCAACAAGCGTGCCACCCAGAATCGCCGACAGTCGCAGCTGATTGCCACCGGTCATGAAAACCCCTGTGGCGCGGTCTAGCATCTCGGCATAATCGGGATTATCGCAATCGGCACGACGTGAGATGGGCAGAAATTCGACCTTGCCCGCACCCAGTTCGGAAAAGATGCGATTGTAATCCGGTCCGGTCTCTTCCAGCATCGAGGCTGTCGGGATCACGACAATATCGGCATTCTCACCACCTGAAAGCTCTACGAACTTACGGTGGATCTGCATTTCCTTGACGCGGTCTTCGCCGCCGCCGATCGGGATGATGAACCCGCGCGGGGTCTCTGCATCAACGGGTGCAGGGCACATATCTTACTTACCTTCCGGTATAAAAGCAGCCAGCCATCGGGGCCACTCGGACGCTTAATCTGTTCATACATGCCGTGTCGGGCCATCTGACCTTATCGGACATGCCGTTCCCCCCAGCGACATCACATGCCGCACGGCAGGGATTTCGTCAAGAACCACAGGTTTTGTGCCTGCTTCAGCCTGCCAGTGCCAAACCCTGCGCGACAAAAGCAATCCCCCCGAAACATCAAAGCTCCGGGGGGATCAGAATGTCCGTCAGTTTGCGCGCTGGTTCAGATGTCGAATTTGACACCCTGCGCCAGCGGGAGCTCTGCCGAGTAGTTCACGGTGTTGGTCTGGCGGCGCATATAGGCCTTCCACGCGTCCGAGCCGCTTTCGCGTCCGCCACCGGTTTCTTTCTCGCCTCCGAATGCGCCACCGATCTCGGCGCCCGAGGGGCCGATGTTGACGTTGGCAATACCGCAATCCGACCCCGCCGCAGTCAGGAATTGCTCGGCCTCGCGCATGTTCAGCGTGAACACACAGGATGACAGCCCTTGCGGCACATCGTTTTGAATCTGGATCGCATCGTCAAAATCGTCATAGCCCATGACATAAAGGATCGGTGCGAATGTCTCGGTTTTCACGACCGCACTTTGGCCGGGCATTTCGACGATTGCGGGCTGCATATAGACACCCGCAGGAAGCCCTGCGGTCACGCGCGCGCCGCCAAACACGGTGCCGCCTTCGGCCCTTGCGGCTTCCAGTGCGGCTGTCATGGCGGCACCCGATGCCTCATCTACCAGTGGCCCGATCAACGTGCCCTCAGACAGCGGATTGCCGATGGGCAAACCGGCATAAGCCTTTTTCAGGCGGCCCACCAGTTCCTCGCGGATCGAGTTGTGCACGATCAGACGGCGCAGCGTGGTACAGCGCTGACCGGCGGTCCCAACGGCCGAGAAGACAATGGCGCGCACGGCCATTTCCAGATCCGCCGAAGGGCCAACGATCATCGCGTTGTTGCCACCCAGTTCCAGAATGCACTTGCCAAAGCGTGCCGCTACAATGGGCGCAACTGCACGACCCATACGTGTCGAACCCGTGGCCGAGATGATCGGAACATTTTCGCTGGCCACCAGCGCCTCGCCCAACTCCGCGCCACCGATCAGGACCTGAAGTAACCCTTCGGGGGCATCGCCAAACCGCACCAGCGCGCGTTCAAAGATCTTCTGGCAGGCCATCGCTGTCAGCGGGGTCTTCTCGGACGGTTTCCAGACCACCGGATCGCCACAAACCAGTGCCAAAGCGGCGTTCCACGACCAGACGGCAACCGGGAAATTGAAGGCCGAGATCACCCCGACTGGGCCCGCCGGATGCCAGGTTTCCATCATCCGGTGCCCCGGACGTTCCGATGCGATGGTCAGACCGTAAAGCTGACGCGACAGACCAACGGCAAAGTCGCAGATGTCGATCATCTCCTGCACTTCGCCCAGACCTTCGGACGTGATCTTGCCGGCCTCCCAGCTGACAAGCGCGCCCAGATCGTCCTTGGCGGCGCGCAGCTCTTCGCCCAACAGGCGGATCAGCTCGCCCCGACGCGGGGCCGGCACAACGCGCCACGCCTTGAACGCGGTTTTGGCGCGGGCAATGATCGCGTCCATTTCGGTGGCCGGAGTTTCATGCACGTCGGCCAGCAGGCTGCCGTCAATCGGCGACGTCACTTTCAGGGTGCCGCCCTTCAATGCGGCACCCGTCAGATCCAGATTTGCAAGCGTGGTTTGGGCTGTCATTACGATGTCTTTCATATCTCAGGCCGCCTTGTTTTGCCGGGTCACGTCACCAGCACGATACAGCTGGCCAAATTCTGTTTTCAGGAAGTCGTTCAGTTTGACCTGTTCCTGCCGGACAAACCCTTTCGAAGGCAGCGTGCCGGTACGCATCAGGTCAACGACGCCCAGAATACCCGCAGCTGTGGTGACCTGAATGGCACTCCAGACCTGTCCGTTGATGGTGCGGGCAAAGCTTTTGTTGATCAGGGATTTCTCGCGCAGAACGCCATTGATCATACCCTTGGCCGTACAATAGACCAGCACCACGTCCTGATCGGTGCGGGGCAGGGCGGTCTCGAAGATCTCTTTCAGCAGATCGCGGCGGCGTTCCAGCCCCAGATCGTGCAGCAGCAGTTTCAGGATTTCACAATGGCCGGGATACCGGATCGTGCGATAAGACACGGCCCGCGCCTTGCCTTCCAGCGTTTCCGGCAGCGTGCCCAACCCGCCCGAGGTGTTGAAACACTCGTATTCCACACCATCGTGACCCAGAATCTCGTAATCTTCCAGTGGTGCTGTCTTGACCAGTTTGCCGTTCACAATGGCGTCGCAAGGATTGCAGTACTCGTTGATCAACCCATCGGTCGACCAGGTCAGATTGTACTTCAGCGCATTGGTCGGATAAAGCGGCAGTGCCCCCACCCGCATATGCAGGCTGTCCAGCTCATCGAACTCCGCTGCAAGCGCGGCTCCGGAGATACCCACAAAACCAGGTGCCAGACCACATTGCGGCATGAAAGCTGTCTCACTGCCTTCGGCCAGTTGGCGTACGGCCTCGGTGGCCGCAACGTCTTCGGTCAGGTCGAAATAATGCGCGCCCGCCTCTTTGGCGGCCTTGGCAATGTTCGGGGTCAAAAAGAACGGTGCCGCTGAAACCACGGCGTTAAACCCGGTCAGTTCCTTTGCCAGACTGTCCGCATCCCGGGCATCAATCTGCTTTGTACCAATCCCAAGCCTTGTGATTTCACCCAGTGCTTTCAGGTCATGGTCGGCCACGGTCACTTTATAGTTTGGCGAGGCCCTCAGCAGCGTCGCGATCATCTGACCGATCTTGCCTGCCCCGATTACGCAAATATTCCAGGACATCAACGTCTCCGTAAATTTCTGTTCCTGATATTATGGTGCAGGGCTGGCCAGACATTTCATAGGCCGCAATTTGACGAAGTGATCGGATATGCCGACATTATGTCGGATCAATTGGCATTATGGCGCAACCACCTTCAAGGGTTGAAATCGGCAGGCACCCCGAAAGGAGGAGAGCCAACGCCAGTGCCCGTCAGGGAATGCAGAAATGCGACAAGGGCGGTGATTTCCGCATCCGAAAGTGTCACTGGCACAATGTCGATCCTGCTGCGCTGGCGTTCCATTTCGTACCGGTCTTCCCACACCACGAAATCCGCTTTTTGCAGCCAGGGAACCTTGGGCAACGCAGCCATGTCGGGTTTCCATTTGGCAAGGCTGGTCTGGGGGTCAAGATGGTGACGGATCATGCTTTCGAGGTCCGCAAAAGCACCGTTATGCCCGTAGGGCGCAGTCAGGGCGACATTGCGCAGCATCGGCGTGCGAAAGCGATAGGCGTCTTCCAGACGGTTGCTTTCCGCCATCCGTCCAACGTCCCGCGCATATGGGTCCCATTGCCGGGTCCGGCCCGGCCCGAAAGGGGGCAAACCTAGCGCGTGAAACTCTTGGTCCGACATCAACGGACCCGCATGGCAGGTCGCACATCGCGCTTTGCCATAAAACAGGTTCATCCCGTCTTTCTGGACGCCTGACAGCGCATCCTTGTCCCCGGCCAAGTACTGGTCGAATGGGCTGTCGGTGCTGCGCCACTCGATGGCCATGAAGGCCGCCAGCGCGTTTGCGATCTGGGTGATCGTGATGTCTTCGGTGGTCTCGATGTTGTCAAAAGCCGCGACTATGGCGGGGCCATAGCGCGGATCGGTCCGCACGCGCTTGGCAAGGATCGGCCAGCCCTTGTCGATCCTGTCGTGAACCGCGCCGGTCACCTGATTTTCAGCGACATTACCGGCCATCTCGAATTGCGCGGTCAGCGGGAACAAGGCCTGCGCCGCCAGAAGCGAGTTCAATCCCCCGGGCAGCCATTCCTGCGCAGGCGAATTGAACCCGTTGCCATAGATGTCCGAGATGCTCAGGCGGCCATCGTGGAAAACGGTATGGATGTCCTTGGCCCCGAGGTTCCACAACCCCGGCGCATTTCGGGGAATGCGTTTGCGGATCTTGTCCGCGCCGGTACCCGGCGTGCGGTCCGGGCCAAGACCCTGTCCGCCTTCACCGATCCCCAGGGACAACCCGTCAGAAGTGCCGAAATCGGGGTGATGGCAATGGGCGCACGAAATGTTCAGATTGCCTGACAGGATCGGATCGTAAAACAGTTGATGACCGATAGTGGCCTGTTCCATATCAAATGGGATAAAGTCATCATCTGTCAGCGGGCGTGGCAGGTCCTGCGCCACCGCGGCCCCCGCCCAAACGAGGACAATCGCCCAATGCGCCAGTTTCTCTTTACCCTTTGTTTTCTTGCGACCCCGGCTCTGGCTGAGCTGGAACAGGCCCGTGACTTGATGGAGGTCGGAGAGTTTGAAGCCGCGCGCGCAGAACTGCTGCCCGCCGCCCGGTCGGGCAATGCCGAGGCCGAGGAACTGATTGGTGTGATGTACGGGCTGGGTCTTGGGGTCGAGCAGGACCACGAAAGGGCGTTTGAATGGTATCTGCGTGCCTCGATGAAGGGGCATCCGGGGGCGCAGTCGGGGGTCGGCTGGTACTACGAACTGGGTCTGGGATTGCCCGCCCCCGATCTGGTGCGGGCTTATATGTGGTACACGCTCAGCGCCATTGGCGGCGATCCCGATGCGGCGATCAGCCTTGAGGAAGTGATCAAGAAAATGTCGCCGGAGCAGATCGAGAAGGCGCATGTTCTGGTCAACGACTACAAAGGGTGGATGTACCCGTTTCGATAAGGGCCGGGCCACAAGGCCCGACCCGTCCGTTTAGTTCAGGTCTGCATTGCGCGAGGCGTTCACGTCCGCCTCAGCCGCCGTGACCGCATCGGTCAGCGCGGCAAAGATCTCATCACCACGGGCAACATTGGTCTGGAACCAGTCATAGACAGGTGAAGCCGCGGCTTTGAACGCAGCCTTCTGCTCGGGTGTCGGGACATACAGGTCACCGCCACCTGCGACGAAGTCCTCATAGGCCTGAATCGATTTGCGCTTGGGCGAGGCAAAAGTGGCCTGTTGCAGGGCGTAGAACCCATCGACAACGACCCGGCGCATATCTTCGGGCATCGCCTGGAACTTGGCGTTGTTCATCCACCACAGCGCACCCATATAGGCGTGCCCGTCCAGCGTGACATATTGCAGGCCGGCATCCGGGAACTTCATGCCCATGATGTCGGTGATGCCGTTCTTGGACCCCTCGACGACGCCGGTCTGGAAGCTGGTGAAAAGTTCCGGCCACGGGATCGGTGTAGGTGACGCGCCCAGTGCCTTGACCAGTTCCTGTGGCAGGTCGGCGACGACGGTACGGATTTTCAGACCTTCCATGTCGGCAGGCTCGGCGACGCGGTGCTTTGTGTTGGCGAAGTTGCGCCAGCCGCCGGTGTTGCCGATGGTCATCAGGCGGATCGCGCCACCTGAATCCTCCAGCGCCATGTCGCGCATCTTACGGGTGAAATCGCCCGACAGAACATGCTCGGCGATCCGGTCATCGGCCATCAGATAGGGCAGGTCCAGAACCTGCACATAGGGGAAGATGCCCGAGGCCCCGCCCGAGGTAGAGATATAGATATCGATGGTGCCATCCGCCACGCCTTGCAGGCATTCTGCACCGTTCGAACACAGCTGGGTGCCGATGAACAGCTCAACCTCGATGGCGCCGTTCGACGCCGCCTCGACATAGTTCTTGAAAACGATCAGACCGTCGTAATCCTCGTCATTTTCGTTCGAATTGGCAGTGGCGCGCAGCGTATAGTCCGCAGCCACCGCAGCGACCGCAGACGCGGCCACAAGCGATGTGGCAATCGCCGCTGTTTTGATGAAGTTTCCGAGCATGCGTTTCCTCCCTGTGATACTCAGTCAGTTTGCAAATCCCGTTATCCTCGGGATCGTCATGGATAGTGCGGGGATGTAGGTGATCAGAAAGATCACGATGATTTCGACAGCCAGAAACGGCAGGATCGCCTTGGCGATCGTCTCGACCCGCTCCCGCGACACGGCGGCGGCCACGAACAGCACCAACCCCATGGGGGGCGTTGCAAGGCCGACGGTCAGATTGACGCTCATGATGATGGCGAAATGGATCGGGTCTACGCCGAGGCCAGTGAAAATGGGACCAAGGATCGGGCCAAGGATGATGATCGCGGGGCCTGCGTCCAGAAACATACCGACGATAAACAACAACAGGTTGATCAGAAACAACAGGATCAGCGGATTTTCCGACAGGCTGAGGATCAACGAGGCCAATTGTTCCGGGGCATGGCTCAGGCTGACTACGGTCTTGAACGCCATTGCTGCGCCAACCAGCAGCAGCACCACAGCCGACGTCATACCTGCATTGCTCAGAACATCCGGAATTTCCCTCAGGGTCAGTGTACGCAGAACGAAAAATCCGATGATAAAGGCGTAGCCCACAGCAACAGCGGCGGCCTCGGTCGGAGTAAAGATGCCCCCCAGAATGCCGCCCAGAATGATCACGGGCGTCATCAGCGGGAAGAACGCCTTGAGGCTGGCTTTGCGCCGCTCATCCCATGTGTATTTCCGGCTGGCGACGGGAAAATCGTACTTGTCGGCCATGAACTTGATCATCACCATCAGGCCGACACCCACCATGATTCCGGGCACGATCCCCGCAAGGAACAAGGCGGCCACGCTTTCACCCATGACATAGGCATAGATGATCATGATGCCCGAGGGCGGGATGATTGGCCCGATGACCGAACTCGCGGCCGTAATGGCGGCGGCGAATTTTCGGGTGTATCCCTGTTTTTCCATCGCCGGGATCAGCATCGAACCCAGGGCGGATGTATCAGCCACCGCTGATCCCGAAAGGCCCGCGAACAGGATCGAGCTCAGAACGTTTACATGCGCCAGCCCGCCGCGCAGATGGCCCATCAGCGCCTGGCTGAATTCGACAAGGCGGATGGTGATGCCGCCGCGGTTCATCATTTCACCGGCCAGCATGAAGAACGGGATGGCCATCAGCGGGAAACTGTCCATGCCGTTGTAGACATTACGATAAAGCAGGGTGATGTCGTTCGTCTGTCCGTTCAGCCACAGCAAGATGCCGGGTGCCGCCAGAAGCGCGAAAAAGACCGGCAGGCCAATCAGCAGGAAAATCAGGAACGTAGGCAGGAACCAGATCAGCATCTATTCGGCCCCCACGGCTGCGTCGGGAATGTCCGGCAACAGATGCGCGCCGCCAAGCAGGGTGACCACGGAACGCAGGATAAGCTCGATATTGACCGAGATCAGCAGAATGATCCCCACCAGCAGCGAGGCCATCATCCAGCTGCGCGGAATGCGGTACCACTCGTCAAACCCAAGCGATGTCGGCAGGTACAGGGCGGCGGTTGCAAACCTGCCGCCAAAGCCCGTGACCTCGGACCAGCCGATTTTGACCGCAACCAAAAGCACGGCCAGCGAGATCAGTAGGAGGAACAGATTGAGTGACAGGCCGAGCATACGCGGCAGAAACCGTTGCAGCATGTCGATAGCTACAAAACCGCCGCGCCGAAAGGCCGTCGGTGCCATCAACCCGGTCATCCACAACATGCAGAACCGCGCGGCCTCATCCGGCCAGGGCAGGGCGTTGCCCAGAACGTATCGGAAGAACACCTGAATCAGGATTGCGATGACCATGAAAGCAATCGCAACGACGCCAACCGCGCGGCCCAGACGCAGCGCGGTTTCGTTCACGAATGCAATCGGCGCAAGCACCGATGCCAGTCCGCCCATGCGGATCCTCCCTTGTTCAGCCGCAGGTGTGTCCCGCGGTCGTCAGATCGCGCTTAGTGCTGCGCGAATTGGCCCATTTTCCCGGCGTAGAACGTCAGCGCGTCGCCGTCGCTCATGCTGGCCTTCAGGACTTTGCCCACCACGATCACGTGATCGCCCGCGTCGTGATAGGCATGTTGTTCGCATTCGAAACGTGCCAGACAATCCGACAGCAGCGGGGTGCCGTTTGCACAGCGCTCATGCCGGATGTCGCGCAGGGCATGGGCATCTTTCGAGCATCCAAAACACAGCTCGGCCTGCGCCGACGATAACACATGCACCGTGAAATGCCGTGCCGCGCGAAAATAAGGGAACCGGCGCGAGTTGCGGTCGCCGGCCCACATGATCAGTGGCGGGTCCAGCGACAGTGACGAAAAGCTGTTGGCCGTGATGCAGATAGGGCCATCACCGCTGTCGCATGTCACGATGGTAACGCCGGTTGCAAACCGACCAAAAGCATCCCGCAGGGTCCGGGTGTCGTCCTTATGTGGCACAAAGGTGTGGGTCATGTTCCTTGAGATTGCGTTCATCATGCTACCTCATGCCCCAGCGCCGCCTCGTACAGGCGGAACCAGGTTTCGCGATCTATGGTGACGTTCAACGCGTTTGAGATGCGTTTGATACGGTTCAGGTTGTTGGTGCCCAGAACCGGCAGAATGCCCGCCGGATGAGCCAGCAGGAAGGCGACGGCCACAGCGGCCCGGTCTACACCGAACTCCTCCGCGATTTCATCAGCGACAACCCCGACGGGCGGGTTTCCGGCCATCAGCAGCCCACCCCCCAGCGGCGACCACGCCATAAGGTGGTGCCCATGCTGCTGGTGAAACGCCAGATCGCCATTGGTGAAAGGGGCGATCGCGCCCAGTGAGATCTCGATCTGGTTGGTGACCAGCCGGGTTTTCATCGCCGATTGCAGCAGGGTCCAGTCCCACGGGCGGAAGTTCGAAACACCAACCGCGCCCACCTTGCCACTGGCGACAGCCTCATCCAGCGCAGCCCCGGTTTCGTGGTGGTCCATGAACGGATCAGGACGGTGGATCAGCAGCAGATCGATGTGGTCGATGGCCATTTCCGACAGGGACATGTCGATGGATTTCAGGATATGCGCGCGCGAGGTGTCATAGTATTTGACCTTCGCATCGGAATGCCGCCCCACAGGCGCGACGATGTCACATTTGGTGACGATCTCCATGTTCTGGCGCAGGCCGGGATTGGCGCGCAAGGCGTTGCCCAGAACGGCTTCGGCCGCGTAACCACCATAAATATCGGCCTGATCGAAGGTGGTGATGCCCTGATCAAGACAGGCCTGAATTTTGGCCTCGACATGCCCTGCCGAGGTGTCGCTATCGTCACCCAGCCGCCACATGCCATAGACAAGGCGGCTCATTTCCAGTGTGTCGGATAGTTTCACACGTTGCATCAGCGGCGCACTCCGTTGCCCAGCGGTGTGGCCGGGGGTGTCTTGGGCACACGCCCGTAGGCTTCGGGAAGCGAGCAGGTTTTCAGATGCGGCATCACACGAGCACCGAAATGCTTGACCTCATCCATGTGCGGATAGCCTGAGAAGATGAACGCGCGAATGCCCATCTTCCGGTAATCTTCGATCTTTGACATGACCTGATCGGTTGATCCAACCAGTGCCGCACCACAGCCCGAGCGGGCGCGGCCGACGCCGGTCCACAAACCGGGTTCCACATAGCCATATTCATCCGCCAGATCACGATTCCTGGCCTGATGCGCTACGCCAAGCGACGTTGCATCCAACGCCCGTTCGCGGATCGCGCGGCCATAGTCGTCATCCAGTTTTGAAACGATGTAATCCGCGTATTCCTGCGCCTCGGCTTCGGTATCGCGAACGATCATGTGAACCCGCAAGCCATAGTCGAGCGTACGGTCATAATTTTCGGCCACTGCATGAACAGCTTTCATCCGCTCGGCCAGTTGATCCTTGGTTTCCGGCCACATCAGGTACACATCGCAATGCTCGCCGCACAGCTCCAGCGCCGAGGGCGAATAACCGCCGAAATACAGCAGCGGCCCGCCAGTCTGATAGGGCCGCGCCGGGTCCGTTGTCAGACCTGTAAAGTTGTAGACCTCGCCCGCATGGTTGATTTCCTCCTGCGTCCAGGCCTGTTTCAGGATCTCGACCACTTCGCGCGACCGTTGATAACGATAGGCACTGTCGGCCTTTTCGCCGGGAAAATCGGATGAAATGATGTTGACGGTCAGCCGCCCCTTCAACATGTGATCCAAAGTCGCGATCGTGCGGGCCAGCATGATCGGCTGCATCTCGCCGCAGCGCACGGCGGCCAAAAGGTTGATCTTCTGCGTGATCGGCGCACACCCGGCGACAAAGCTCAGCGTGTCCTGCCCAACCTGATACGATGACGGGCACAGGATGTTGCGGAACCCCTGTGCCTCGGCCTCCTTCACGATGGCCGAGCAATGCTCCCAGCTGGACCGCAGATCACCATCAGGCACACCCAGGAACTGATAATCGTCCGAACATAAGGCGGCGAACCACGAAACCTCGGCCGCATCCAGATCAGGGGATGTGATGGGGACGATGGTCATTTGATTCACGCTCCGTGCATCTTTTACTTTCCTCTTGCGTAGCAAGCACATTGATGTAGATCAATAGTGTATCAATTTTTCCTGCGACCGAATGAAGCGCCTGAAATGCCCCCCAACACCCGAAACCCCAATGCCCTGCCTATCTATGTTCAGATTGCCGAGCTGCTGATCCGCGATATCGCTGCAGGCCGTTTGATCGATGGTGAGCGTCTGCCCCCGGAACGCGACATGGCGGCCGAGCTGAACGTGTCGGTCGGCACGCTGCGAAAATCGCTCGCCGAGCTTGAGAAAAAAGGCATGTTGGAGCGTATTCAGGGGTCAGGAAATTACATCCGCGAGACCGGAACTCAGAACAGCGTCTACGCGATGTTCCGGCTGGAATTGCCCCAAGGGGGCGGGTTGCCGCGTGCGGATATCCTGTCCGTCGATCATCTGAAGAAACCTTCCGATCTGCCGGATTTTGGCACTTCAGACACCGGATCGCGCGTACGTCGGATGCGCTATCTGAATGACACAATCATCGCGGTCGAGGAAATCTGGCTGGACGAATCAGCCGGCCTGATCAAGCGAAGCCTGCTGTCGGACTCGCTCTACCGCTATTATCAGCACCAGCTGGGTTTCTGGATATCACGGGCCGAAGATCGCGTATCGATTGGCCAGCTGCCCGATTGGACGCCCGCGGCGTTCACCAAAGCCGCCGGTGAAACGGTGGGCTATATCGAACGGTTCAGCTGGTCGGACAAGGCCGAACCTGTCGAATTTTCAAAGACCTGGTTCGACCCGGACCGGGCCACCTATGTCCAACGTCTGAAGTAAAAGGAAACGCGCATGACCCAGACCATCAATTACGGGCTGATCGGATGTGGCATGATGGGGCAGGAACACCTGCACAACATCGCCCTGCTGGACGGCACGCGTGTTGCGGCGATATTCGAACCCGATCCCGGGATGGCAAAAGCCGCGCAGGCGATTGCGCCGGGGGCGGTTATGGCACGCTCGGTGCAAGAGGTGTTGGATATCGAAGACCTGGACTGCCTTGTCATAGCCAGCCCAAATCACGTGCATGTCGACCAGATCTGTGAAATCGCGCAAACGCGCCCCTTGCCGCTATTGGTGGAAAAGCCCCTGTTCACCAACCCCCAGGACGCCGCAAGGCTAGCGAAGGTACAGCGTGACTATCCACACCCGATCTGGGTTGCGATGGAATACCGTTATATGCCGCCCATCGCGACCCTGATCGACAAGATCGGGGACACAGGCGGGGTCAGGATGCTGTCGATCCGGGAACATCGCTTTCCGTTTCTGCGGAAAGTCGGCGACTGGAACCGGTTCAACCGCAACACCGGCGGCACCTTTGTCGAGAAATGCTGCCACTTCTTCGATCTGATGCGGCTGATCCTGCAATCCGACCCTGTGCGGATCACCGCAAGCGGCGGGCAGGCGGTGAATCATCTGGACGAAACCTACGGGGGTGAAACACCCGATATACTGGATCATGGCTATGTTCTGGTCGATTTCGCCAATGGCGCGCGCGCGATGCTCGAGCTGTGCATGTTCGCCGAAGGCGCCCGCTATCAGGAGGAGATTTCGGCCATCGGACCCAAAGCCAAGGTCGAGGCTCTGGTGCCGGGGCCGGGGCGGTTCTGGCCCGACCATCTGGGAACGCCGCCAGTGCCGCAGGTCATCGTCAGCCCGCGGGACCCCAAGGGGCCAATGTCGCAGGATATCCCTGTCGATCCCCGTTTGCTGGCTGCCGGAGATCACAACGGCTCGACCTATTATCAGCACAAGGGGTTTCTGGATCTGGTGCGCGGGCACAAGGCCGAACCGGATGTGACAGTGCATGACGGTTTGTGGGCGGTGCGAATGGGATTGGCGGCGCAGCAGGCCCTGCAAACCGGCGAAACGGTTCACCTTAAGCACCCTTAGACTGACACCAGGCAGGTTCAGGGCAGAACCCTCTGCGGCGACAAATGTGTCGCTTGCGGGCCAATCTGTCGTAAATCTGCTAGTGAAGCGGGGCGCAGTAGGGGACAAAACTGTATGACCTGTCAGTGTATCCCCACCCGTCTTGATCGCCGTGCGACCGGCTGTGATCTGGTCGCGACGCGCCGGTAACCGCCCTTCGGGGCCGTTCTGCCTGCCTGCTTTCAGACGACAACGGAATACCTCATGACAACCGCTCTGCGCCTCGCCATCGATATTGGCGGCACTTTTACCGATACGGTCCTGGTCTCGGGTGATGAGACGATACTGGCCTCCACCAAAACCCTGACCACCCACCAGAACCCGGCAGAAGGCGCACTGGAAGGCGCGCGGCGAGTCATGGCGCAGACTGGCCGGTCGCTGAAAGATGTCACCGGATTCATTCACGGAACAACTCTGGCAACCAACGCGCTGATCGAACGGCGCGGGGCAGTCGTGACCACGGTCTGCACCGAAGGATTCCGCGATATTCTCGATATCGGGTACGAACGTCGGTATTCCCAATACGACATCAATCTTGAAAAGCCGGACATGCTGGTGCCGCGCGAACGCTCGTTGACCATACGCGAACGCATGTCGGCAGAAGGCGAGGTGCTGATTGAACTGGATGAAGGGCAAGTAGACCGGTTGCTGGCCGAGATTGACGCCAGCGGGGCCGAGGCGGTGGCCATCTGCCTGATGCACTCTTACGCCAACCCGACCCACGAATGGCGTTTGCGCGATCTTCTGGCGCGACACCGCCCCGGTTTGACCGTCTCGATCTCGTCCGATGTCAGCCCCGAAGCGCGTGAGTTTGACCGGCTCTGCACCACTGTAGCCAACGCCTATATTCAACCGCTGATGGATAGCTATCTGACCCGGTTTGTGGATCAGTTCACGGCCGAGGGCGTAACCTGTCCGATCCTGATGATGACGGCAGGCGGTGGTATGTGCACGATCGACACCGCCACGCGTTTCCCCATTCGTCTGGTGGAATCCGGCCCTGCCGGTGGGGCTATTCTGTCCGCCCGCATCGCCGCGCGTGCCGGGTTGGATCAGGTCCTGTCATTTGACGTCGGTGGCACCACGGCCAAGCTCTGCCTGATCGACAAGGCGCGCCCTCAGACATCCCGCTCTTTCGAAATCGCCCGCGCGGCACGGTTTATCAAGGGGTCGGGAATGCCGGTGCGCATTCCGGTGATCGAGATGATAGAAATTGGTGCTGGTGGTGGTTCGATCGCGGGTGTTGACCGTCTCGGGCGTCTGACAGTCGGGCCGAAGTCGGCAGGCTCGGAACCCGGACCGGTCGCCTTCATGCGCGGCGGCATCGATCCGACCGTGACCGACAGTGACATCACTCTGGGCTATATCGTGCCCGACACCTTTGCCGAGGGGCATATCCAGCTGGACCCTGCTGGCGCCAAGGCCGCCCTGAGACGTGTGATCGGGGAAAAACTGGGGCTGGATGCGACAGGTGCGGCAGATGGGGTCAGCCGCATCGTTGTCGAAAGCATGGCCAGCGCCGGGCGGATGCACGCGGTCGAAAGCGGCAAGGACCTTGGCCCGCGTACCATGATTGCCTTTGGTGGCAACGGGCCGCTGCATGCCACCCGCGTCGCCCGGTCCGCCGGTGTTTCGCATATCGTGATCCCGCCCAATCCCGGCGTCGGTTCGGCGGTTGGGTTCCTGTTTGCACCGGTGTCCTTCGAAATCGTCCGCTCGCGCTATTCCCTGCTCGACAGCATGGACATGGACGGGGTGAACGCCCTGTTCGATACGATGATTGCCGAAGCAAAAGAGGTCGTCGCCCAAGGGGCAGGGGATGCACCCACCGAAACCCTGCGCACCGCCTTCATGCGCTATAGCGGGCAAGGGCATGAGATCGAGATTACCTTGCCGGACCGCGCCCTGACGCGCCAGGATATCGCCCCGCTGACAGCCGCATTCGAAGAGGAATACCGCAAACAATTCTCACGCCCTGTTCCGGGGATGAAGATCGAGATCCTCAATTGGGCCGTTCGCGTTGCCACCCCGGACAAAGCGGTGCCCACGGTGTCAGAAACGCCGGGCAAAACCGCATTTCAGGTCACGCAAACACGCCCCATCACCTGTGATCTGGATGGCACGGTAAAACAGGCCGCCTTTCTCGCCCGCGCCGATATGCGCCCCGGTGACCATGTGGCAGGCCCCGCGCTGATCCATGAACCGCAAACAACCACACTCGTTTCCGCCGATTTCTCGGCCCAGATGGATGCAATCGGCAACCTTGTCCTGATACAGGACCAGAAAGGAGGCGCATGATGACCGCTGATCTGTCCCCCGCCCGCCTGCAAGTGATGTGGAACCGCTTGCTGGCTGTGGTCGAAGAACAGGGCCAGACCCTGATCCGCGCGGCTTTCTCGCCCATCGTGCGCGAATGCGGCGACATTTCCGCGGGGATATTCGACGTGAATGGCCGGATGCTGGCGCAGGCCGTGACCGGAACACCGGGCCATATCAACACCATGGCCGAGGCCGTGCTGCACCTGCGCGCCCGTTTCGCGGTACAGGACATGCGCCCCGGCGACATCTACATGACGAACGACCCATGGCTGGCCTCGGGGCATCTGAACGACTTCCTGCTGATGATGCCCGCGTTCAAGGACGGCAGGGTGGTGGGCTTTACCTCCTGCACCTCGCATCTGGTGGATTTGGGTGGTCTTGGCATGGGGCCTGAAGGCTCGGACATCTATGACGAAGGCCTGCTGATCCCGCCTTGCAAACTGGTCGAGGCCGGAACGCCCAATGCGCTGCTGATGGAAATCATCCGCGCCAACTCGCGCGAGCCTGTGGCGAATGAGGGCGACATCTACGCCCTGATCGCCTGTTGCGAGGCCGGGGTGAACCGCCTTGTTGCGATGATGGAGGAGTTCGGGATCGATGATCTGGACAGGCTTGGCACCTATATCATCGACACCTCGCGTAAAGGTGCGTTGCAGGCCATCGCCGAGGTGCCCGAGGGCGTTTACAAGAACGTGCTGCGCATGGACGGTTATGAGGCAGAGCTGGAGCTGCACGCAACGCTCACTGTGACCAAAGACGGGATGCATGTCGATTTCACGGGCACGTCAGGGTGTTCGAAGAAGGGCATCAACGTGCCTTTGAACTATGCGACCGCCTATACGGTCTTTGCCCTGCGTTGCATCGTCGGGCCGGATATCCCGAACAACGCGGGCTCGCTGGAACCTTTCACGGTGGACGGCCCCAAAGGTTGCATTCTGAACGCCCAGCATCCGGTGCCTGTGGCCATGCGGCATACGCTGGGGCAGGTTACACCGGATCTGGTTTTGGGCTGCCTGCATCAGGCGCTGCCCGATCAGGTGCCCGCCGAAGGGGCCTCGTGCATGTTCGATCTGCCAATGCGCCACGCGCCCGAAGTGGCGGCGAATGGCGGGCGTGAATTTGCCATCGAACCCGTTCACAACGGCGGCACCGGGGCGCGACCCCTTGCGGATGGCCTGTCTGCGACAGCCTACCCTTCGGGGGTGTTCGGCTCGCAGGTCGAAATAACCGAAAGTGTCGCACCGGTGATCATGTGGCGACGCGAATTGTTGCCCGACTCGGGCGGCGCAGGCCAGTTCAGGGGCGGATTGGGTCAGCGGATCGAGATGACGTCCGCCAACGATGCCCCCTTCATCGTCTTTCTGTCGGTCGAACGTCTGAAATTCCCCGCTCTGGGCCGCATGGGCGGCCTGCCCGGCGCGCCGGGACGTATCCGGTTCCGCGATGGCGGCGGCGACATTCCGGGCAAGGGTGAGCTACGCGTGGAAAGCGGCGATTACCTGATCTTCGACACGCCCGGTGGCGGCGGCTTTGGCGATCCGGCCGCGCGCGACCCAGAGGCGCTGGCGCTGGACCTCAGGCGCGGTCTGGTCACGGAAGAAGGGGCCAAAGCCTATGGGAGTGCCTCATGATCCGCGCGGTTGATCACATTCGTGCCATGGCGGCCTATGCGCTGGCCGATCTGGGCGGGCCGGACACTGTATCTCTAGCCCAGAATGAAAGCGCTTTCCCGGTCAGCCCTGCCGCAATTGCGGCGGGGAAGGTGGCATTGCACCGGATGCCGCTTTATCCCGATCCCGACTGGTCGGACCTACGCGCCGCCATCGCTCAGGTGCACGGGGTGCCAGCCGACAACATCCTGTGCGGTGCCGGATCGATGGAGTTGATCGGCTGCCTTATCCGCGCCTATTCAGGGCCGGGCGACCATGTATTGGGCACGGATTACGGCTATGCCTATGTGGCATCAGCGACGGCGCAGGTGCGTGCAGACTATGTGAAAGCGCGCGAGGTTGATCTGACCGTCTCGGTCGACGACATTCTGGCGGCTGTTACGCCAGATACCCGGATCGTCTTTGTCTGCAACCCCGGCAACCCGACCGGCACCCTGATCCCGAATGCCGAGATCATCCGCCTGCGCGACACATTGCCCGAGGACGTGCTGCTGGTGGTCGATCAGGCCTATGCAGAATTCGCTGATCGCGACCACGACCCGGCTGAAATCTTTGCCCTCGTCGCACGTGGGGATACTGTGGTCATACGCACCTTCTCAAAGGCTTACGGTCTGGCGGGCGCGCGCGTGGGTTGGGGTCTGTTCCCGTCTGAGGTCGCGATTGAGCTGCGAAAACTGCTCAACCCCAACAACGTATCGACCCCCTCTCAGGCCATGGCAACGGCAGCGGTGCAAGATCAGCCCCACATGCGCAACACGGTTGCCAGAACCGCCGCCATCCGGGATCGCTTTGCCGACGGGTGCCGGGCGCTGGGATTATCTGTTCCGCACAGCCACACCAATTTTGTCCTGATCCGATTTGCCGATGCCGCCACCGCGCAAAAAGCGGATGCAGCGTTGCGCAAAGCGGGTTTGCTCATGCGCGGAATGGGCGGCTATTGCCTCGCGGATTGCCTGCGCGCCACGATCTGTGACACGGCAGTGATGGAGCGCTGCCTGACTGTTCTGAAAGAGGTGACGTCATGACCTTTGAAACCCGGACACGGGCCAAAATCGGGGTGCTGGTGCCCTTTACCAACACCAATCTCGAAGCTGACATGATGCTGATGCGCTGCCCGGACACGACGGTGCATTTTCAGCGAATGGGTGGCTATGACGTGGATGAGATCCCCGGCTCGGATCAGATGGCGGGTCTGGGGGCCTCGGATATCAGCCATGACCTCAAGATGATCTCGGGCGTTCGGCCCGATGTGGTGCTCTATGGCTGTACCTCGGCCACGCTGACCCATGGCCCGTCCTTTGATCACCAGCTGGCGCAGGACATCAGGGCTGCGTCGGGCGCCGTGTGTATTACCGCCGCAGGGGCGCTGGTTGGTGCGATCCATGCGCTCGGCGTGTCCAGCGTCGGTTTTTCTTCACCCTATCTGGGCGAGATCAACACGCAGGCCATGGATTTTCTGACGCAAAACCAGATCACAACGGTGAAATGCGCCGATATCGGCCGCGAGCTGGGCAATTACGGGCAGGGAGAACTGACCCCGGACGAGGTTTTCGACCTTGCCATGCAGGCCGACCACCCAAAGGCCGAGGCCATCATACTCAGCTGCACCGACATGCGCGCGGTCGAGGCCATAGACCGGATCGAAGCGGCCCTTGATAAACCTGTTGTGACGTCCAATCAGGCCATGATGTTTGCCCTAATGCAGGCGCTTGACCTGCCAAGGCACAGAAATGTTCCGGGGCGGTTGTTTGATCTGCTATAGCCGCGGATCAGGCAAAAGCATGGAACCCACGTCGGATGGCTGCCTGCCTCAAAGGCAGGTTCGCCCCGACACATGGGGCGGGTATTCTGGCCCACTCAACGCGCCGTGTCGCAGATGTGACTGTATTTACGTCGCAAAAGAACAAGATACCGCGCCCTCGACGCCATAGTCGGAATAAGGGCCGCTCGGGAATGAAGCACATGTTGAACCATCCGCACGGTTACGGGAGATTTGGCCAGCCCTGTGGGGAAACCATCTTGGGCTTGTCTGAAACATCATACGTTCACAAAACACAAAGGTGCCGCTTTTCATGAGTCAAATTTCGGAAAACCTGCTGAACCAGATCCGCAACCGTTTTGCCCAGATCGATCACTGCCCCGAACAGGGCGAGCGGATATTTTTCGAAAACGCCGGTGGGGCTTTGACACTGAAATCCGTGCTGGACAGCTCGGCGCGTCACGCCGCAATCCCCGACAATCAGGGGCGTGACAATCCGGGGTCTCAAGCTCTGGTTGCAACGATCAACGCGGCCAAGGCCGATATGCGGGATTTCATGAATGCACCCGGTGGTCAGTTCTTTGTGGGTGAAAGCGGCACAGAACTTCTGTTCCGGCTGATCATGAACGCCTGTCTCGGAACCGGTCCGGGGAAAGTTCTGGGGTCGACACTAGAACACCCCGCCACACGCTCAGCCTGTGATCGCTGGGCCCGTATTGCCGGGCAGACCCATGTGCTGGTGCCCCACGATGACAACACCGGCACCGTGACAGCCGGGGCCTATGCCGCAGCTGTTACACCCGACACCAAAGTGGCGACAATCCTGCACACCTCACCCGTGACGGGCATGGGCGTTGATGTGGCCGCAGTTTCACAAGCGATCCGCGCCGTGGCGCCAGATTGTTTCATAATTGTCGATGGCATCCAGCACGCCGCCCATGGCCGGATCGATCTCAGCGCGTATGACGTCGACGGCTACGTGATCTCGCCCTACAAGGTGTTTTCGCGCCATGGCTACGGCGTGGCGTGGATTTCCGACCGGCTGACGCGGCTTGAACACAATGCCCTGTTGGACGGCCCGGCAGATAACTGGGAAATGGGCACGCGCGACACCGGGGCTTATGCGACCATGTCCGACGTTGTGTCTTATTTCGAATGGCTTGGCAGTCAGGTCAGCGACGCCACCGACCGGCGTGCCAGATTTCTGGCAGCGGGTGACGCCATTCACGCGCAGGAAAAGGCACTGACCGACGCGATGATCCACGGCACCGGCAACCTGAGCGGTCTGGCCGAGATGGAGAAGGTCACCATTCTGGGCGGTGCCGACAACCCCGCACGCGAAGGGCTGGTGTCGCTGCGCGTACAGGGCGTGGCCTCGGCGGATGTCGTCAAACGGCTGAACGATGAAGGTATTCGCACCCATTTGCGCAAGGCCGACCACTATTCTGGCAACATATTGACGCCGCTGGGTTATGACGCCTGCGTCCGGGTCTCGATGTGCCACTACAACTCAATCGGCGAAGTCGCCAAATTTCTGGCTGTCATGAAAGAAATCGCCGCCTGAGCTGCGGCGGACCAAGGGACAAGCACTCATGAAAACCCATGCACAAGCTGTCGTGATCGGAGGGGGCCTTGCCGGCTGTTCGATCCTGTACCATCTAGCCAAACTTGGCTGGACCGACGTTGTCCTGCTGGAACGGAACGAGTTGACCTCCGGTTCGACCTGGCACGCAGCGGCGAATATTCACGGGCTGCACGATAACAACAACATCACCCGCATCCAGCACTATACGATGAATCTGTATAAACAGCTGGAACAGGAAACCGGCCAAAGCTGCGGCGTATTCCAGCCCGGCTCGCTCTATCTGGCCCAGACCGAAGAGCGTGAGCAACAGTTGCGCCTGCAAGAGGCCAAGGCCCGGTTCTATGGTCTGAACTTCTACGAAGTCAGCCGTGAAGAAGCCAAGGAACTGCATCCGCTGGCGCAGTTCGATGACATCCGCTGCATCATGTACGAACCCGATGGCGGCAATGTCGACCCGTCGGGCGTGCCGCACGCCTATGCCGCCGGGGCCCGCGCCAGGGGGGCCACCATCGAACGGTTCTGCCCGGTGACAGGAACCGAACAACAGCCCGACGGAAGCTGGATCGTGCGCACGCCCAAAGGCGATATTCACACCCAGTGGGTTGTCAACGCCGCCGGTCTCTGGGGGCGCGAGGTGGCGGCGCTGGCGGGTCTGACCCTGCCGCTGCAACCGACCGAGCATCAGTATTTCGTGACCGAAAGCATCGACGAGGTCGCCAGCCTGGGGCGCCGTCTGCCCTCGATCGCTGACCGCGACGGCGAATACTACTTCCGGCAGGAAGGCAACGGCCTGCTGATCGGGGCTTATGAGAAAGACATGAAATTCTGGGCCGAAGACGGCACGCCGCTGGATTTTGCCCATGATCTGTTCCCCGACGATCTGGACCGGATCATGGAAAACGTGATCCGCGCCACCGAACGCGTGCCGGTCGCGGCCACAGCCGGGGTGAAACGCGTGATCAACGGGCCGATGATCTGGTCGCCCGACGCCAACATGCTCTGGGGGCCGGTGCCCGAGCTGAAGAACTATTTCCTCTGCGGTGGTTTGATCCCCGGTTTCTCGCAATCCGGTGGGTTGGGTCTGCTGGCGGCGCAATGGATGATCGAGGGCGAGCCGCAATATGACATGTTTGCCTGGGATCTGGCCCGCTTTGGCGACTGGGCCGACAAGAAATTCACCAAGGCCCGCGTTCAGGATGCCTACACCCACCGCTTCAAGATCCATTTCCCCAACGAGGAACGCAGCGCGGGCCGCCCAGCCCGTGCGCGCCCCGCCTATGAGATGCAGAAACAGATGGGGTGCGTCTTTGGCCTCAATTGCGGCTGGGAACATCCGCTCTGGTTCGCCGATGAACCCGAGGTGGAAGAGACCACCGGCTTTACCCGCCAGAACTGGTGGGTGCCCGTGGGCCGTGAGGTGCAGATGCTGCGCGAAACCGTGGGCGTGATCGATATTTCGAACTTCGCCAATTACGTGATCAAGGGCCCCGGTGCCCATGACTGGCTGGACCGTCTGGTGGCCAATCGGGTGCCCACCGAAGTGGGGCGCAGCTGCCTGACGCCGCTGATCTCGGTTCGCGGTGGCGTGGCGGGCGATTTCACCATCACCAAGCTGGCCAAGGATGAATACATGATGATCGGGTCCGGCATGGCCGAACGCTATCATCAGCGCTTCTTCAACATGGTCGATATGCCCAAAGGCACCACGCTTGAGGTCGCCACCGACCGCATCGCAGGGTTCAACATCGCAGGCCCCAGGTCACGCGAAGCGTTGGCACGCCTGACCAATGCCGATCTGTCGAACGAGGCGTTCCGCTTCATGCGGTCGCAGAAAATCACGGTCGCTGGCGTCGAATGCGTGGCCATCCGGGTCAGCTTTACCGGCGATCTGGGCTGGGAACTGCACTGCGCCGAGGGGGATCAGGTGGCGCTCTACACCGCCCTGCTTGAGGCCGCCAAAGACTGTGGTGGCGGTCCGGTGGGCGCGCGCGCGCTGGGGGCGCTGCGGATCGAAAAGGGCTATGGCTCGTGGGGGCGCGAGTATTCTCAGGAATACTGGCCGCAAGAGGTCGGGCTGGCGGGTCTGATCAAACTGGACAAGGATTTCCTGCACAAAGACGCCTATCTGTCCGTCAAGGACAACCCCGCGCGCGAGGTGCTGTCCGTCTTCGAGCTGGATGTGACCGAAGATGCCGACGCAACCGGGGGTGAGCCGATCTTTACCCCCGATGGCACGCCCCTGGGCCGTGTCACTTCAGGGGCATACGGCTATTCGGTCGGGAAATCGCTGGCGCTGGGGTTCCGCAACCCAAACACGGCACAGCCGGGCGATGAGGTGGTCATTCAGGTCATCGGCAAACCGCACAAGGCGCGCGTACTGGCCGAGGCACCGTTTGACCCGACAGGCGCCAGACTGCGGTGTTAACGCTCAAAACCCGTTTACAGGCAGGCAAGGCCACTAAGACGCTCCAAAAGATGTCTCGTCTCGGCACTTCAGGCGACTTCATCTTTTTCCAAATACTCCCGCCGGAGGCGCCCGAACTCACCCACCAGCGCATTGCGGGCGCCATTGCTGCGCCACCGGGTCACAAATGCGCAGGCAGTCCACTGCGCGCGCAGCGATCTGGGACACGATATCCATCAGGGTGTCGGGCTTCAGATAAAACGCAGGAACCGGGGGCAGGATGATGGCCCCCATTTCTGCCGCCGCCGTCATGTTGCGCAAATGGGCCAGGGTCAGCGGCGCTTCGCGTGTCAGTAAAACCAACGGCCTGCGTTCCTTGAGCTGAACACTGGCGGCGCGCGTCAGCAGGTTATCGTCCAGCCCATGTGCAATAGCGGCAAGTGTTCGCATGGAACAGGGCGCAACGATCATGCCGGATACCGGAACCGACCCGGACGCAATGCCGGCACCGATATCGGCGCTCGGGTGATGCCGCGTCACCAGTTGCCGCAGGTTTTGCAAAGCGTCCGGGCCGCATTCCTGCGCAAGTGTCCGCATCCCGGCTGCGCTGACCACAAGATCGGCCTCGATATCCGATGACGCCAGGCACCGGGCCACTGCAAGGCTCAACACCGCGCCTGACGCACCGGATACCCCCAAAACAACACGGGCGTTTGTCATGCTCTCAGCTCCGGCATCAATCGGTTTACAAGGTCTTCCGCAAAGGCGTGATCTCCATCCGCGGTGTGCATCACCGTCCCCCATTCCCGCAGCGTTTCACTGCCCAGTTTCGTCGTGGCGTCGATGCCGATTTTTCCGGCCAGACCGGGTTCGGGTGATGCAAAATCCAGATAATCCATAGGTGTCCTGTCCAGAACCATCACGTCCCGGCCCGGGTCCATGCGAGTGGCAAGCGCCCAAGCAATATCCTCCCAGTTTCGGGGATCGATATCGGCATCGACCGCGATGATCATTTTCGTATAGCTGAATTGCGGCAGTATTCCCCACAGGGCCATCATCACGCGCCGGGCCTGCCCCGGATACCGTTTGTCGATGGCAACGATTGCCATTCGATAGGAACAGGCGGCGGGCGGCAGCCAAAGATCGTGGATTTCGGGGATCTGCGCGCGGATGGTCGGCAGGGCCAGGCGGTTGAACACCTCGCCAATGATTGACGGTTCGTCCGGTGGCCGCCCGGTATAGGTCGAAAGATACAGCGGCGCGTCCCGATGGGTGACAGCGCTGACCTGCATCACCGGAAAGGGTTCAGCCGGGTTGTAATAGCCGGTGTGATCCCCAAAAGGCCCCTCGGGGGCGGTCTCGCTTGGTGCAACCCAACCTTCCAGAACAATCTCGGCGTCAGCAGGGACCAACATGGGGATGGTTCTGGCCGGGATCAGATGTGGGCGCTTCTGGTTCAGGGCACCGGCAAATGTCAGCTCAGATACCGTTTCTGGCAAGGGCAAGGCCGCCGATAACAAAGTCGCGGGGTTTGCGCCTAGCACAATGGCGACGGGCATCTTTTCGGCGCACCTCGCCCAGCTCCTGTGATGCGCCGCGCCGCCGCGATGAGGCAGCCAGCGCATGATGACACGGTTCCGGTCCAGCACCTGAACACGGTAAACCCCCGCGTTATAGCCTTGCGCCGCGTTTGCATCGCTGCCGTAGGGCCGGGTAAGAACCACGGGCCACGTGATCAGCGGCCCCGCATCGCCGGGCCAGTGGGTCTGGACTGGCAGCGCGGTCAGATCCACATCCGCTCCGCTGTGGCAGAGGCTTTGCACCGGGGCGGTTCTGACCAGTTTCGGTCGGGTCGACAGGGCCGCCTTCAGCATCGGCCATCTGGCCAGCGCGTCCCGCACTCCGTCCGGCGGCGTCGGGGCTCGCAGCGCGGCCAGAAAGGCCCCCAGATCGTCAAGCCCGGCGGGTGTGACACCCAGCCCGGCAGCAACCCGTTCCGCTGTTCCGAACAGGTTGACGACGACGGGGGTATCGAACCGATCAGTGGACACGTCTGTCGGGTGGTCAAATTGCAGAACCGGGCCGCCCGCCTCAAGCACGGCGCGGTGAACAGCGGTCATCTGATGGCGTACGGAAACCGGATCAGGGATGCGCCTGAACTGTCCGGTGTCCTCGCACCATTTCAGAAAATGCCGAAGGCTGGGATATTGCGGCAGGGTGCGAATGGGACTGCTCCGACGGTGGTTTCCACCCTCTAGCAACGAAAGCGAGGGGTCGAATTGACAACCGTCAAGTCACCCCAGCCGCGATCGCCCTAGGAAGGCATCCAAGGTCATAATGTTGAGACAGCAGGAGGTCTCATTGCCGGTTCCTCAGAATACGATACCGCGCTGCCCGGCGGCTTTGGCGGCCATGCTTCGGATAGTGCCGCTTGGCCCCTTGTCGCTGTCGCTGACGGTCTTCACGCGCCGGGTCGCAAAGAAAAACCCGGAAATGTTTCAACGGCTTGGCGCATACGGAAGATCAGTTTTCGTTCTTGATCCGACGGATTTGCCTGTTGTCCTGCTGCTTGATCCGAATGGCGGTGCCCCAAAGGTGACACTGACCCGGCGCAGCGGGTCAGGGGTTGCGCGTATTTCCGGCCCTCTGGCGGCCCTTCTTGGGCTGGTTCACGGTGCATTTGACGGCGATGCACTGTTCTTCTCACGTGATCTGGTGATCGAGGGCGATACGGCCGCGGCGCTGGCCCTGCGCAACGCAATAGACGACGCGGAACTGGACCTCGCGCACGAGGCCGCAGCCCTCTCCGGCCCGCTTGCGCGCCCGCTGAAGCAGCTGATCGCGTTGGTGGAACGTCGAACCGGCCTGTACCTGACCCGACCGGAAGATGCTGTACTATGGTGATGGAAATCGTCTGCCCGGCAGGAACGCCCGCCGCCTTGCGCGCAGCCGTCAAGGCCGGGGCGCATACAGTCTATTGCGGCTTCAATGACGAAACCAACGCGCGCAACTTTCCGGGCCTGAACTTCGACCGGGCCGAAATGCGCGCGGGTGTTGCCTTTGCCCATGACCACGGGGCCAAGGTACTGGTTGCGATCAACACGTTTCCCCGCGCCGGCAGCGAAGCAATCTGGCATCGCGCGGTGGCCGACGCGGAAACCTGCGGCGCGGATGCCGTGATCCTCGCCGATATCGGGCTGCTGGATTATGCCGCGCGCAACCATCCGGGGCTGCGCAGGCACCTGTCCGTGCAGGCCGCGGCGGCGAATGCCGATGTGATCAACTTCTATGCCGAAACCTTCGGCGTCAAACGTGTGGTCCTGCCGCGCGTGCTGTCGGTTCCCGAAATCGCCGCCATCAACGCCGAAACAGAAGTCGAGACCGAGGTTTTTGTGTTCGGCGGGCTCTGCGTGATGGCCGAAGGTCGCTGTTCGCTGTCCTCTTATGCCACCGGGCTGTCTCCGAACATGAATGGCGTCTGTTCGCCCGCCAGCCATGTTGAATACCAGAACGATCAGGGCGCGTTGAACACCCGTCTGGGCGGTTACCTGATCCACCGGGTCGAACGAAATCAGCCGGCACCCTATCCGACATTGTGCAAAGGGTGCTTTTCCGCAGGTGAAAAGACGGGCCACCTGTTCGAAGACCCCGTCAGCCTGAATGCGGAACGGCTGATCCCGCAATTGCAGAAGGCCGGCGTTACCGCGCTGAAAATCGAAGGGCGCCAGCGCTCGAAATCCTACGTTGCGCAGGTGGTTCGGAATTTCCGCGCCGCTGTCGACGCGCTTGAGGCCGGACGCCCCCTGCCCGAGGGGATGCTGGCCCGTTTGTCCGAAGGGCAGGCCATGACAACCGGCGCATACAAAAAGACCTGGAGATAGCGCGATGGAGCTGACCGTTGGCCCCAACCAGTTTTTCTGGCCCGCCGATAGCTGGACATCCTTTTATGAGGATTTGGCCCAAACCCCCGTCGACCGCATCGTGCTGGGCGAGCTGGTTTGTTCCAAGCGCCTGCCGTTTTATCAGGACCGGATTCCCGACGCGATTGCCCGGTTGGTTGAAGCAGGCAAACAGGTTGCGCTGACCAGTCTTGCACTGGTGACGCTCAAGCGTGAACGCAAGCTGACCGCCGATCTGGCGGATCTGGGGGTCACGGTCGAGATCAACGATCTGACTGCGCTAGCGCATCTGCCCGAAAACACCGATTTCGATGTCGGACCGCTGATCAATGTCTATAACGAAGGCACATTGGCATGGCTGGCGTCACGCGGGGCGCGTCGCATATGCCTGCCGCCGGAACTGCCAATCGCCTCGGTCAGGGTTCTGGCACAAGCCGCCGCCAGTTTGGGTGTCGCGGTCGAGGTTTGGGGCCACGGTCGCCTGCCGCTGGCCATCTCCGGCCGGTGTTACCACGCGCGTCTGCATGGGCGCAGCAAGGATAATTGCCAGTTTGCCTGCGAAAACGATCCCGACGGGTTGGATGTGCTGACCGGCGATGGACAGCCGTTCATGGCCATGAACGGTGTGCAGACCCTGTCAGACAGCTATGCCTGCACGGATCATCAGATCGAGTTGCTGCAAAGTGCTGGCGTCTCGGCTCTGCGCCTGTCGCCGCAATCTCAGGGGTTCCCAAGGCTCTGCGCGCTCTACCGACAGCGGCTGGATGGGCAACTTGACCGGGGCGATCTGGAACACGCGCTGCGTGCGGACGATCCCGGTATAAGGCTAAGCGACGGGTTCCTGACCGGCGCATCCGGCGCTGAATGGTCGGGTTCGGCATGCGCGCCCACCGAAGCAGCACGCTGATCATTCTGGAAAAGACCGGCATCCGATAGCGAATTTTCAGCACGACCTGAGCGGGCGATCCGGAAAATCCATGGATCGTCCTGCACAGTCAGGTGGTCACAGGCAGGCGTTGCCGCACCAGTTCGGCCCACAGGTTTGCTCCCAATGGCAGCAGCGCGTCGTTGAAATCATAGTCATTCGCGTGCAGGGGGCGGCCATTCGACCCCTCGGTTCCATTGCCGATCAGCAGAAAACACCCCGGAACCGCTGCCGCAAATTCCGCGAAATCCTCGGAAAACGACATGGCGGTCCGGTCGCCGTCAACCTCCAAACCCAGCGTTTTTGCGGCTGAAACCACATGGGTTGCGGCGTCGGCATCGTTGATCGCCTCGATAAATTCAGTCAGGAAATCCACCGTCACCGCGACACCGTGGCTTTCAGCCACGCCTGCCGTAATCTGCCGCATGTGGTGTTCAATCCGCGCGCGGTCGTCGGGGGACATCGCCCGTGCGTCCCCTTTCAACACCGTTCGGCTTGGCAGGACGTTGCGCTGCCCATCGGTGATGAACTCGGTCACGGAAACGACCGCGCCAGACGACGGGGCAAGCTTACGCGAAACGATGGTTTGCAAGGCCAGAACAAGCTCTGCTGCGGGCGTAAGTGTCTCGCGCCCGACATGGGGCATCGAGGCATGGCCGCCCTGACCAGTGATTGTGATCTCGAATAGGCTTTCGCTGCAACAAACAACACCGGCGCGGGTTGAAACCCGCCCAACGGGTTCGCCCGGCAGATTGTGCGCGCCATAGACTTCGTCAATCGGAAAATCCCGCAGGACGCCTTCCTCAATCATCGCCCGCGCACCCAGCCCGTGCTCCTCATTGGGCTGGAACAGGAAGACAACGGTGCCGTCAAAGCCCTGTTCCCTGGCCAAAAGCTCGGCCGCGCCCAACAGCATCGTCGTATGGCCGTCATGGCCGCAGGCATGCATCACGCCCGGGTTCTGAGACTTGTAGGCAAAGCTGTTGGCCTCGGTAATGGGCAGGGCGTCGAAATCCGCGCGCAGACCTATGGACCGGTTGCCATGACCCGCTCGCAGAACACCAACAACGCCGACACCTTCATGCACTTCGATGCCAAGGCTTCTCAGGTGATCGGCGATCCGGGCCTTGGTCCAGTCCTCCTGAAAGCCAAGCTCGGGGTTGCGGTGAAACTCATGCCGCAGGGCGCTCAGGTTCTCAGAAAAACTCGTCATGGCAACTCTCCTTCGTCCTGCTTTCTTGCGCCCTTGCTACAGGGTTTTGCAATCCCGCTCAAAGATAGGTTCCGATTGATGCACGTTGCCCCCGGATGAGAGCCCTGAACAATTTCGATCCCGCGAGCAGCCCACCAACCCACGCACCACAAGACGGCAGGTCTGTAAACCATTCTGCGCCTACATCCCGTTGCGGGGGATGACAAAAGACTGTTCTTCCTCAAAGATCAGGTCGTCACCCGACCACGCCTTTAGGCGAGCGGTCAGGTGAAACTCGGTCGCAGTCGCCCTTTGTTCGGAACAGGTCCAGATCTTGGCGGACCACCCCTCGCGGTCGAAACCGGCGGTTTGCTCCATTGTGGCTACTGCCGACAACGGATCATCCGGCTGGATGGTATAGCGTCGATCCGACATATCGCTCAGCACCGTGCCGATATCGTCGAGGCGAATATCGCCCACCGGCCCAAAGACACCCCCGTCAAGGAAATACCTGTGTGTCACCTCGCCATTGGTCAGATCGGTGTGGACCGAACGCTCCATCGAACCGGAGCGAACGTTCGTCTTCCGCGGGGCGACGTCGGGACCCCGAGGTTCGGGCAAGGGGCGTGGGGCTGGCGCGTCATCATGCTGGCTGCGCACGGGCAGGATCAGCCGCGATGTGCCGGGTTGGATCGTCAGCGTAACCGGCTCGGGCGCTGGCCACAGGACCGGCCAATAGGCGGACGCGATTTGCAGAACGATGCGATGACCCGCCAACACCCGATAACCGGTTCCATAAAGCGGGACAGTCACGTGCATGTCTTCGCCGGGTGTGATCGGTGTCGGTTCAGTGTCGCTGATCCGGTGGGTCAGATTGCAGAACCCGCGTGCAATCAATGTCTGCGCGCCATCCGGGGCCTCATCCACCAGCAAGGCCGCAACAAAACCCTGCGCCCGATCGGCAGAAACTGTCAGGTCTACCGAGGGCTGGCCCAGAATATCGATCGGCTCTCCAAGTGGCTCTGCTTTGAATTGCAGCGCCCCTGCGGCTTCGATCCGGCAATCTGCCGCCATATCTCCTGGTATTGCAAAGGAACACATGTCGCCCGCTGCGGCCCCGAAATTCTGCGGCGAACAGATCGACATTTCCCCGCCCGACCCGGCGGAGGCGTCCAGCGTTCCGTCATTCACCCACAAGGGCTGGTCCTTGACATGTGGCGATGGCCAGCTTGGCTCCTCGATCCACCGCCCGTCGCGGTGCACATGTGTTCCGGACGGGGCGGCACTGTCCTGCAGGAAAAACCGCAAGGGCGGCTCGTCCATCAGGCCCGTGTCGATCCCCTTCAGCCAATGGTCCCAGAACCGGATCACCTCGCCGACGAAATCGACCCGGGGCCCCGGCACCCCTTCTTGCGGGTACAGATGCGCCCAGGGGCCCATCAGGATCTTGACCGGCCCGCTCAGGTGTTCCGCGATGCGGAAAGGAGTGTCGCGATACAGGTCCATCCATCCGCCAAAGAAATACACCGGCACATCGACATCCGCGTAGTTTTCGCAGATCGAACCGCGCCGCCATATGTCGTCATGGGTCTGATGTTCCAGCCACATGGAGGGCCAGAATTCAGCCCCCTCCAACCGTGCGCGCCACATGTCGATCCAGCGATCTTTGCCCACAATCTCGGGGTCGGGCGGCATGGCATTGTACAGCTGCATGATCGAGCCCCACCAGAAATTGTCATTGGCCAGACAGCCGCCGTAAAAGTGAATATCCTCGCGCCAGCGGTCATCCGTTCCCATCACCGGCACAATCGCCTTCAGCGCAGGCGGGCGGGTAGCGGCCACCTGAAAGGCGTTATACGCCCCCCAGCTTTTGCCAAACATTCCGACATTTCCGTCGCACCAGTCCTGATCGGCAATCCACTGGATGATGTCGTGCCCGTCCTGAATCTCCTGATGCGAATACTCATCCTCGGGGATCCCGTCGCTGTCGCCATAGCCGCGGATGTCCACCCGGATCGACGCATAGCCTGCAGCGGCGAAATGCGGATGCATGCTTTCATCCCGCATCCGGGTGCGATCCCGGCGGCGATAGGGGATGTATTCCAAAACACAGGGAACGGGCGTTGCTCGGGCCGAGCCGGGCAGCCAAAGCCGTGCCGCAAGTTTTGCGCCGTCCGGCATGGGAATCCAAACGGTTTCGATGACCTCTGTGTTGCTCATGTCCGGTCCTTTGACTGACTGTCAGGTGAAAAGCTGTTTGTGGCGTGCTTGGCCGGGGGGTTTTTCAATGGCCTCACCATCGAAGCCCCAAGCGCAGCGCATCATAAATGGCGGCATGCGTGTTGCGTGATGAAATGGCATCGCCGATCCGGTACAGATCAAACCCCGCCTCTGGGACCGATTGCGGAAACACGGGGCCGGACCCGCCGACCAGCGCTTCATAATCCACGGCGCCCAAGTTTCGCGACAGCGGTTTCAGATCGAAGTACAGATCATCCAGCGGCAAAACACCCTGATTGACAACCACCTGATCATACAGGCGCTTTTCTATCAGGTCCGAGTAATCCGTACCAATGGCTGCCTCCAGCTGATTGCCTGATCGCACCAATGATTTCAGCGTCCGGGCGACTGTGAACTCGGCACCGGTCTTTTGCAGGGCGCGCATGTAGGGCACCAGGTTCATCCCCATGATTTCGGGGGCAAAACTGCGGTCTCGGGTCATGATTTCTACCCGCCCCCCCGCTTGCGCGATAGCCTCAGCCGCCATCAGGGCCGGGTGATCCCCTGCATCGTCATAGATAAGGACATTGTCGCCGGGGCGCACATCACCGGTCAGGATATCCCAGGCAGTAACCGCCAGATCGTTACCCGCCTCCAGAACCGTCACCTCGGGCAATCCGCCGGTTGCGATCACCACCATGTCCGGCGCAAGCGCAGTTACAGCATCGGCGTCCGCAAAGGTGTTGAAACAAAATGTCACGTCGCGTGCGGCGCATTGGGCCATGCGCCAGTCGATGATCCCGATCATCTCGGCCCGGCGCGGGGACTGCGCGGTCAGCCGCACCTGACCGCCGGGTGCGGGGGCGGCCTCAATAACGGTGACGTCATGCCCGCGCTCGGCCGCGACCCGCGCCGCCTCAAGCCCGCCGGGGCCTGCGCCCACAATCACCGCGCGGCGGCGCGTTTCAGCGGCGGGGATCAGATGCGGCATCGACAATTCGCGCCCGGTGGCCGGGTTGTGGACACACAGCGCCTCACCCGCCTGATAAATGCGGTCAAGACAGTAAGTGGCACCGACACAGGGCCGGATGTCCTCTTCCCGTCCAGCCCGGATTTTGGCAACGATCATCGGATCTGCCATATGCGCGCGGGTCATGCCGACCATGTCCAGCAGGCCCGAGGCCACCGCATGCCGCGCCGTCGCCACATCGGGAATGCGCGCGGCGTGAAAGGTCGGCATCCCAACCTCGGCCCGAACCCGCCCGGCAAAATCCAGATGGCGTGCGCTTTTCATGCCCTGAACCGGGATCACGTCCGTCATGGCCGGGTCGGTATGAATACGCCCGCGAATGATGTTCAGGAAATCGACCTGACCGCTGTCGCGCAGCCTTCGGGCAATCTCCAGCCCTTCCGCTTCGGTTATGCCGCCCTTTTCCACCTCATCGGCGGTGTAACGGACCCCTATGATGAAATCGCTCCCGACGCGGTCGCGGATTGCGTCCAGAACCATGAAACCAAAGCGCATCCGGTTGTCCAGATTGCCTCCAAAGGGCGCCTCCATCCGATTGGTCATCGGCGACCAGAACTGATCGATCAGATGACCGTAGGCCTGCAATTCAATTCCATCCAGCCCGGCGGCCTGCATCCGTTCGGCGGCATCGGCGTAATCGGTCACGATCCGCGCGATGTCGAAATCTTCCATCTTCTTGGCAAAGGCCCGGTGCGCTGGTTCCCGGTCGTGCGACGGCGACAGGGACGGCAGCCAGTCACCCTTGTTCCAGCCCGTGCGCCGCCCCAAATGGGTCAGCTGGATCATCACCGCACAGCCATGGGCATGGCAGGCATCCGTCAGCTCCGCCATCCAGCGGACCACCTCGTCCTTGTATGCCAGGATATTGTTGAACGCAGGCGGGCTGTCGCGGCTGACAACGGCCGACCCCGCCGTCATGGTCATCGCAACCCCCGCTTTGGCCCGCACCTCGTGATAGGCACGATAGCGTTCCGTCGGCATCCCACCTTCGGGATAGGCGGGTTCATGACTGGTTGTCATGATCCGGTTTTTCAGCGTCAGGTGCTTTAGCTGATAAGGTTGCAGCAAGGCATCGCGGCTCATGATTGCGCCTCGTGATCAGTTTGATTGCGCAAGGCGGCAACAGGGTCGGATGACATGCAGCTCTCCGGTTATCTGGGGGCAAGAGGTGATGGTCTTCGCCGATTGAAATCAAACTGGAATTGCCAAGTCAAATTTGTTTTCAATCAGACGTTTTCGACCAATTTTCCCCGTGCCTTTCGCCCTAGTGGACACGACAAGCGCGGCCGTGCGCCCCCGGCTGGCGCATGTCTTCGGTTAATAAACGGGGTGCCCTCGCGCAAACAGGCGACGAGGCCGGGCTCAGGGCACTTCGGAATGGACGCTCAGCAGGGTTTCCAGAAACAGTTTGGCCGCGCGTGTCGGATCCGGCTGTTTCCGCGTCACCGCCGCAAAGCGCGTTCTGTATTTGATTTCCTGCGGCATCACCTGCCTCATAAGCCCCTTATCAACAAATTCCTGCGCCAGATGGTCCGGAAGAAAGCCCAGATAGCTGCCCGACAGAATAAGTATTGCAAGGGCTTGTTCGTTCTGCACTTTGGCGGCGCGTCGAAACCCCAGTTGCTGGCCGTAGATCAGGTTGGGCGAGTTCACGTTCAGACCCGCATAGTTGAACGCCTGAATGTCCCGCAAGCTCAGCGTGTCAGCGGACTGGCTGAACAACGGATTGGCCTGCCCGCAATACAGAAACATGTTTTCCCCATAAAGCGGCGCATAATGCAGGCTTGCCGAGGGGCGGTGCAGGGCGATGATCCCGACATCCAGCTGCCCGCTGATAACCATGGTCTCAATGACGTTAGGCGGTTCAATCGACAACTCGATCTGGATGGCAGGGGCGGCTTCGTTGAACCTGTGAATGGCGCGGGCAAGGCGCGCTTCGGGGTTCGTGGTGCATTGATCGAACAGCGCCACGCGGATACTTCCTGCCAGTTGCTGCTTGATCTCGTTGACTTCGGTTCTGAACTGCGAAACCGAAATCAGCAGGTCTTCTGTCGCGGCCAGCACTTTCTCGCCGTCTTCAGTCAGGGAAAAACCCGCCGGGCCACGGTTGCACAGCTTCAAATCCAGCCGAAGCTCCAGATCCGATATGTGTTTCGAGATTGTTGATTTCCCGATGTTGAGCTCATTTTCCGCCGCTGAAAACCCTCCGCTTTCCGCAACGGTTTTGAAAACCCGAAGAAGGCGGATGTCCGTGTCCCCGATGCGGGTGGTCAGTGGGTTCTGTCTCATATTAAAAGTTCGACATTTGTGAAACCTTTCGCGCAAATATTAACAACGACGAAACCATGTTGGCAAGATAGCCTCTTGTGGCCGAGGCAGAATCGGACTGGCCACCTTCTCCCCAGGCCATCGCGCACCTCGAAACACGACAAATGGGAGGACATCCATGTCATTTATCAAAAAGCTTGGCACCATCAGCGCCGCCGTTTCCGTTGCTGCACTGATGGTTGCAGGCACGGCTGATGCGAAGAACTTCAAGATCGCGGTGGGCGATAGCGCAGGAAGCGCACAGGAAGCTCTGGGCATCGCCTTCGTTAAGGCGCTGGAAGAGAAATCGGGCGGTGCCCACACCGCAACGCTGTTCCTGAACGGTCAGCTGGGGTCCGAACAGGACACCGTGAACGAGGCGGCGATCGGCACGCTGGATATGTCGCTGCTGGCAATCAACAACATCACGCCCTTCTCGCCTTCGGTCGGTGTTTTCACGCTGCCTTACGTGATCCTCAGCCTGGAAGATGCCGAAAAGCTGACCCAGGGCCCAATCGGTCAGGAACTGGTCGAAAACACCATCCGTGATGCGGGCGTGCGTATCATCGGCTGGACCTATACCGGTTTCCGCCGCCTGACCAACTCGAAAAAGCCGGTCAAATCGGTTGCCGACCTTCAGGATCTGGTCATCCGCGTTCCCAAGAACGAGATCATGATCGAAACCTACAAAGCGTGGGGCATCAACCCGACGCCAATGGCCTGGTCGGAAACCTTCACCGGACTGCAAACCAAGGTGGTCGACGGGCAGGACAACCCTTACCTGACCATCAACGCGATGAAGTTCTACGAGGTTCAGGACCACGTCACCAACCTGCGTTACATCTTCTCGATCGAACCGCTCATCGTTTCAGAAGCGGTCTTCCAGGACCTGTCCGCAGAAGATCAGGCAATTATCCTTGAAGCGGGACAGGAAGCCACCCTGGCATCCGCACAGTTCCTGCGGGATTCCGAAGCCGCCATCAAGGAAGAGCTGACCGCCAAAGGTATGGAGATCATCGATCCCGAAAACGACGAAGCCGAGTTCATCGAACTGGCGACAGGTGCCGTATGGCCCCAGTTCTACGACTCCATCGGTGGCGTCGAAAAACTGAACACCGTTCTGGAAGCCATTGGCCGCGAGCCGGTGCAGCAATAATCGCCGCAGAGCGATACCGGGAAGAGCGCCACGGCGCTCTTCTCATCTCAGGGAGGAGTGAAACCACATGTTCTGGAAATTTCTGGACAACATAGAAAGTGTCATCTGCCGGATACTCTTATCCGGCTTTGTCTGCCTTTTATTCGTGCAGATCATCGCGCGCGAAGTCTTCGGCTTTTCGGTCAGCTGGATCGAAGAACTCTCGGTCTACATGTTCGTATGGTTCGTCTATTTCGGCGCAAGTTACGCCGCCTTGAAAGGGGCGCATAACCGCGTGACATTCCAGTTCAAGTTCCTGCCTGAGGGGGCGATCAAGTACATCGAAGCCTTCGCCGATCTCTTCTGGCTCTTCTTCAATGTCTACTTCCTCTATCTGGCGACAGATTTTGTCTTCAACAAGATGAACAAGTTCTGGAAATCCCAGACTCTGGGTGTCGAGATGAAGTATATCTACATGGTGCTGCCCATCGCGTTTGCGCTGATGACCGTCCGCATCATTCAGGTGAATTACCTCCGCCTTGTCAAAGGCGAGGACATTCACGATCCCGATCAGATCGACCTCGACGAAATCAAAGCTGCGACCGAAGCAGCAAAGAAATCCTAAGGGCAGGGGGTTAAATCATGGAATCCGAAATCGTCACGGTCCTGTTTGGATCATTTCTGTTCTTGCTGCTCATTGGCGCGCCGATCACGGTGGCGCTGGGTGTCGCGTCGCTGATCTCGTTTCTCTATCTGGGCGATAACCCGATCAAATTCGTGCAGATCGCCTTTACATCCGTGGGCTCGTTCCCGCTGATGGCGCTGCCAGCCTTTATCCTCGCCGGGGCCCTGATGGAGGCTGCCGGTATCTCAAAACGCCTGATCAACGTTGCCGAAAGTCTGGCCGGTCCTTTCACCGGTGGTATTTCGGCCGCAACGGTCATGGCCTGTCTGTTCTTTGGTGCAATTTCGGGCTCGGGCCCGGCAACAACCGCGGCTGTTGGGATGCTGATGATCCCGGCAATGATCGACCGCGGCTATGAGCGCGGCTATGCCTCGGCGATCACTGCGTCCTCTGGCGGCCTCGGGATTATCATTCCTCCCTCCATCCCGATGGTGATCTTCGGCATTGCCGCGCTCGGTATGGCCCCGCCACCCGAAGCGGTCGAGAAATTCGGCACCTTCCAGTCGGTTTCGATTTCGAAACTGTTCATTGCCGGGTTTGTACCCGCCTTCCTGATCGCCACCAGCCTTCTGATCCTGAACTACTTCATGTCGAAAAAGCGCGGCTACAAAGGCGTCGCCGAAGGCTGGTCGATCCGCCATGTGGGCTGCGAAATGTATCGCGGGTTCTGGTCTTTGATGGCGCCGCTGGTGATCCTGGGCGGTATCTATACCGGCTTCTTCACCCCGACCGAGGCTGCAATCGTCGCGATCTTCTATACCCTGTTCGTGGGGGTAGTCATCTATCGCGAACTGACCTGGCAGTCGCTGTTCCAGTCGCTTGAAGCCACCACATGGCTGACCGGTCGCGTCCTGCTGATCCTGTTCACCGCTACGGTGTTCGGACGTCTTTTGGTGGAAAACCAGATCCCGGCGATCATCGCAGATTCGATGCTCAGCTTCACCGACAACCTCTATGTGATCTGGGCGCTGATCATCTTCTTCCTGCTGTTCGTCGGCATGTTCATGGAAACACTGGCCACCATCCTGATCCTTGTTCCGGTAATGCTGCCGGTAGCGTATTCGGTTGGTATCGATCCGATCCACTTTGGCGTGGTGATGGTCTGTACGCTGGGCATCGGGTTCCAGACCCCGCCGCTGGGCGAGAACCTGTTCATCGCATCGGGTATCTCGAACATCTCGATCGAACAGATCTCGTTGCGCGCGCTGCCTTTTGCGGCGGCAAACACGGTGGCGATCTTCATTATCGCCTTCTTCCCTGAACTGTCGCTGTGGCTTCCACGGCTGTTTGGCTACTGATCTGAAAGGATGACGACATGAAACAGATGGTCTCCAACATCCTGTTTGCCACCGACCTGTCCGAAAACTCGGGTCACGCCATGCGCCATGCCGCAAGCATCGCGCAGGCCACCGGGGCGGAGATTCACGTGTTGCACGTGAATGAACCCCTGTCGGACGACGCCAAGATCACGATGGAAATCTTCATTATGAACGAAGAGACCCGCAAGACCGCCATTGAGCGTCGTCACGAGATGGTGCGCAAGGTTCTGGCCGAGCGGCAAGCCAAGTTCTGGGCGCAGTTCGACGGCGACGACGGGAAAATTCGCGATCAGGTCACCTCGGTCGAGGTGACTGACGGCCATCCGGCAGAAGTGATCCTGCGCCGCTCGGTCGAACTGGGTTGCGACCTGATCGTATTGGGCGCGCATGATCACGGCTTTTCGCACACCTTCCTGGGCACGGTCGCAAAACGCGTTTTGCGGCGCTCCAGGATCCCGACACTGATCGTTCCGAACCCGGACGAAATGTAACAACCCCACTGACAAGGAAGTACAAAATGAACAAAACCCTGACCACGCAGGACCTGGCGGACACGTTCGACGCGTTCAACCGCCACGACATCGACGGCGTGATGACCCACTTCGCCGACGACTGCGTGTTCTACACCGTGGCCGGTGACGAGAAATACGGCAACAAGGTTGAAGGTGCCGAAGCCATCGCCGCCGCGTTTTCGGGCGTCTGGGCAGGCATGAAAGACGCCCATTGGGATCATCACAGCCACTTTGTCCACGGTGATCGTGCCGTATCCGAGTGGACCTTCTCGGGAACCGACGCAAACGGAATGCGGATCGAAGCCGAAGGTGCGGATCTGTTCACCGTTCGTGACGGTAAAATCATTGTAAAACAGGCGCTTCGCAAAGCTCGCCCGATGTTCAAAGCCTGATCCGCCGCCCTGCGCGCAGCCTCGGAGAAAAACAAGAATGGTGGATAACAGCATCCCGCGTCACTGGCCCAAGGCCAGTTATGACCCCAAATATGACCCGATCATTGATGCGGGTCCGGGTCACAATCGCGACCACGCGCCCACGTATTGGATTGGAACGGCCGGAACACCTCCGGCCGATGATGGACCTGTGTCCAGCGATATGGATGCAGATGTGGTGGTGATCGGATCGGGGTATACCGGCCTGTCCACCGCCATCCATCTTGCCAAGGAACACGGCATTCAAGCCGTTGTTTTAGAAGCAAATACCGTCTCATGGGGCTGCTCCACCCGCAATGGCGGGCAGGCCCAGATTTCATCCGGGCGGCTCAAGCGGTCGCAATGGATCGAACGGTGGGGAACGGACGTGGCCAAGCGCATGCATGCCGAGGTCACTGAAGCGTTTCAGCTGTTCAACGATCTGATTGCGTCCGACGATATCGATTGCGACCCCCAGCCGGGTGGCCACTACTACATCGCGCATCGCGACAAGGTCATGCCGTCCCTCAAGAAAGAGAGCAAGCTGCTCAACGATGTGTTCGGCTATGGTTCGCGCATCCTCTCCCGGGAAGAACTGCATGAAAAACACGTGCGCGATATGGAAGCCGCAGGCGCCATGTGGGAACCTGACGGGACCTGTATCCATGCGGGTAAACTGGCGTTCGGTTATGTCAACATGGCGCGTCGTCTGGGGGTGAAAATTCACACCGGCAGCCCGGTCATGGGATGGCAGACGAAGAACGGCGTGCATCACCTGCGCACACCGGGCGGCATCGTCCGCGCCAAAACGGTGGCCTTGGCAACCGCGGGCTATACCCCGCCGGGTCTGAACACGCGCACAAAGCACCGCTTGATGCCTATCCTGTCCAACTCGATGGTGACACGGCCGCTGACCCAGGCCGAGCTGGATGAGTGTGGCATTCAGACCAAATCGCCCCTGACGGACACGCGCACCCTGCGCCATTATTATCGTTTATTGCCTGACAACCGGATGCAGATCGGCAGCCGCAGCGCGGTAACAGGACGAGACGCCGAGAACGAAAAACATTTGGAGCTTCTGAAAAAGGGCCTCGCCCGAAAGTTTCCGGCGCTGACGGATATCAACCTCGATTACTCGTGGTGGGGCTGGGTCGATGTCAGCCACGATATGATGCCGCGTATCTTTCAACCGGACCCGGAACAGCGCGTGTTCTACGCGATGGGATATGGTGGCAACGGCGTGATGTACTCGGCTCAGGCCGGGCGTCGTATGGCACAGCTGATCGCGGGCAAGAAAGACAAGGCCTTTGCCCTGCCGATCTTCACGTCCCCGCTTCCGAGTCACGGCATCCTGACACCCTTCCGCCGTCTGGGTCAGCGCATGGCGTATGTCGGCTATTACCTAAGAGACGAAATACTGTAATTTACCAACGCTTTAGCGTTCTGAAGATAAGGAAGCACCCCTATGAAGATGACGACGGAAGAGGCCTTTGTTAAGGTTTTGCAGATGCATGGAATTGAGCATGCGTTTGGGATCATTGGCTCGG
>NZ_JBQFXM010000018.1:0-51712 GCF_056540845.1 Ruegeria sp. AL2 | reverse complement strand
AACTCATGCAGAAAAACGGCCCCTTCAAAAACCTCTTCGACCAACAGTTCAATAAACACAAACAAAAAGTCGCAGAGTAATAGGGGGAGCTCAAGAACAGAGCGCAATGCTCTTTTCAGGCCAATAACTTCCTGATTGCCACGTGCCGTTGAACAGAGATTTTCCGCGCGTCGAGCAATATGCGCATGTTTGACGCGCATATGGCGTAGTGGTAAAATGGCGCAGTCTTGAGGGTAACCAAATGAATGCTCCATCTCGTAGACCGACAAATCTATCACTGGATGGCGATATACTGTCCGAGGCGCGGGATCTGAAGATCAACCTGTCCCGGGCAGCCGAAGACGGCATTCGGGCCGCAGTCGCCAGCGCAAAAGCTGAACGCTGGAAAGCCGAAAACAAGGCCGCACTTGAGAGTTCCAACGCGTATGTCGAGCATAATGGCTTACCGCTGGATACCTACCGACAGTTCTGATGCCAAAATACGACGTGTTCCCCAACCCGTCAGGTGACGGGTATCTTCTGGACATCCAGAGCGATCTGCTGTGCGGGTTGAACACACGCGTCGTCGTGCCCCTGCTTCCCGAAGCGACGGCGCCGATCCCAGCCACCCGGCTCAATCCCGTCTTTGATATCCAGGGCAAACCGTTTGTAATGGCGACCCAATTCATGGCTGCCGTTCCGGTGGGCATTCTAAAATCGCCAGTCGACAACCTTGATGATCACTTTGCGCAGATCACCGCCGGCATCGACATGCTGATGCAGGGATTCTGACAAGCTTCTGGCCCTTGGAGAACCAAGAGCCAGGAACAAGTATGACAATGAAAATCAGTCGTACAGCACTGCCGCGATCTTCGGATCGTCGATGTTGGATGCGTCGTAGTAGTAGAACCCGGTATCAATCAGGGCAGGAACTTCTTCGCCCTTCATCGCAGCTACAGCAGCCTTGACGGTTTCATACCCGATGCCCACGGGATTCTGAGTGATTGCACCCGCCATCAACCCGCTTTTGATCGCATCTTTCTGGGCCTTACCGCTGTCATACCCGATGATGACCAGCCCCTCGGTCCCCAGTTCTTGCACCCCGTTCACCACACCGATGGCCGAGCCCTCGTTGGTGCCGAAGATGCCATTCAGATCGGGGTTCGCCGTCAGGATTGCTTTGGTCACCTCGGTCGATTTCAGGTGGTCACCCTGACCGTATTGAACCGTGACAACTTCGATGTCCGGGTATTTTTCAGCAATACGATTGACGAAGCCGTCACGCCGATCAATGCCTGTGCGGCTGGTCTGGTCATGCGCAACAACGGCCACTTTGCCTTTGCCGCCAATCATCTCGGCCATCTTGTCCGCAGCCAGCGCAGCCGCGGCCTGATTGTCTGTGGTTGCTGTAGAAACCGGAATGTCGCTGTCAACGCCACTGTCAAAGGCGATGATCGGAATGCCTTTTTCATCAGCTTGCTTCAACAGTGGAATGGCGGCCTGGCTGTCCAGAGCGGCAAAACCGATGGCCTTGGGGTTATTGGCCAAGGCCGCCGCCAGCATGTCGATCTGACGATCCACCATGGTTTCGTTGTCCGGGCCTTCAAAGGTGATCGTGACACCGGATTCCTCGGCGGCTTGTTCCGCACCCGACTTTACCGCCTGCCAGAACTGGTGCTGAAACCCTTTGGACACCAGCGGAATATATATGTCTTCCGCTGATGACATTGATGCAGGTATCGAAAGGCTGGCCGCACTCAGGGCCCCCAAAATGAAACGACGTGTTAGCATGTCTTCTCCTCCAGTTGGTCTTCGTTTCTAATTTTTGTGAATGTTCAACCTGTCTTCCTGCGCCGCGCCATATCGGCGTAAACGGCCAGAATGATGATCGCGCCGGTGACAACGGTCTGCCATTCCTGCGCGACGGACAGCACCCGCAAACCATTGGTCAGAACTGCCATGATCAGGGCACCGATCAGGGTGCCAAGGATCGTACCGCGCCCACCGGACAGGGACGTGCCCCCGATCACGACGGCAGCAATAGCTTCCAGCTCGTAGCCAAGCCCCAGCGCGGGCTGCGCCGAATTCAGACGCGACGCGATCAGGATTCCACCGATACCGCAGATCGCACCTGCCAAAGCGTAAATGCGCATCTTCCAAAGATCGGTATTCACCCCCGAAAGGCGCACCGCTTCTTCGTTCGATCCCAGCGCAAAGGTGTATCTGCCCAGAACCGTGCGCCCCAGAATGTACGAAGCTGCAATGGCAACAAGGAAAAGGATCAGCACGCCATTTGGGATCGGCAAAGCAGGGAAAACCTCTCCGATCAGCGACCCGCGCGAAATCTGGTCAAAACCCGGCGTGTCGTTGAAGTAGATGGGCCGCGTGCCCGAGATCACCAGCGACAACCCTTTTAGGATCAGCATCATACCTAGCGTGGCAATGAAGGGCGGGATTTTCATCTTGGCGACAAAGGTGCCCGAACACAGCCCGCAGAACGCACCCGCCGCAATCGCTGCCACAACCCCCAGCAACAGCGGCATTCCGAGATAGGTCAGCGCGACACCGGCAATGACGGCGCAGAACGTCATCAAAGTTCCCACGGACAGATCGATCCCGCCAGTTATGATGACCAGTGTTGCAGCAACCGCCAGCACCCCATTGACCGATGTCGCCTGCAAAATGGCGATCATGTTTGAGGTTTGCATGAAATTCGGCGACGCGATTGAAAACCCGATCAGCAAGGCAATCAAGCTGGCGAAGGCCAGCAGCTTTTGATAGGCGCCACTTTCGGAGAGACCCGCCAGCGGGCTTTTCTTTTCGATATCCGTTGCTGAGGTCATTACGCTGTTCCTGTTACCTGCATCGCTGCCACCCGCTGGGTCGCCAGATGCATGATATCTTCCTGAGTGGTGTCTTTGCCGCCCGGCAGAATGCCGGTCAGCCGGCCTTCACACATCACAGCGATGCGATGGCTTAGGCGCATGATCTCGGGCAGTTCCGACGAAATCACGATGATCGTCTTGCCCTGCCCGGCAAGTTCTTCCAGCAGCTTGTAGATTTCAGATTTTGCGCCCACGTCGATGCCACGCGTGGGTTCATCGAAAATCAGGATATCGCAATCCCGCAGCAGCCATTTGGCAATGACAACTTTCTGCTGATTGCCCCCGGACAGAAGACGCACCTCCTGCGTGTCCGAAGGCGTGCGAATACCCAGCTGCATTATGTAACTCTTGGCTGTCGTGCTGATTTCACTGTCGTTCAGAACACCGACACGTCCGGTGAACATATCCATCGACGCCAAGGCAACATTGTCACGAACGCTCATCCCAGTGGCGAGGCCGAAATGCTTGCGATCCTCGGAAAGATAGCCAATGCCCGCCTTGACGGCATCGGATGGCGTGCGGATCGAGACCACCTGCCCATGCACCCGGATTTCTCCGCTATCCTTGGGATCTGCCCCGAAGATTGCCCGCGCAACTTCGGTACGTCCGGCCCCCATCAGCCCGGCAAAGCCCAGGATTTCACCCTTCAGAACCGAGAAGCTGACATCGTGGATTTCGTGACCCCGACACAGCCCGGTCACTTCCAGCGAAACTTCGGCATCGCTCAGATCGGGGGGAACCAGCGGCTCTTCCTTGACTTCGCGACCCACCATCATCGCGATAATCTGGCTGATCGGCGTTGCTGCCGCGTCAACTGTGCCAACGTATTCTCCGTCGCGCATCACCGTGACCCGGTCAGCGATCTGCTTCAGCTCATCCATTTTGTGGCTGATATAGACAATGCCCACGCCTTCGGCCTTCAGACGGCGGATGATGACGAACAGCTCGGCAATTTCAGCATCGTTTAGGGCCGCGGTCGGTTCATCCATGATCAGAACCCTGGACCGGAAAGACAGGGCCTTGGCGATCTCGACCATCTGTTGTTTGGCGATGGTCAGACTGCCGACCTGCGCCCTGGGGTCGAGGTTTAGGTTCATGGACGCAAAAATCTCGGCTGTCTGTGCATTCAACTCGGCATCGTTCAGTCGTCCAAACCGTTTGCGAGGTTCGCGGCCAATAAAAATATTCTGTGCCACCGTCAGATCATTCATCAGGCTCAGTTCCTGATGGATGATACCGATACCCAAAGCCTGCGCCTCGCGTGGCGTGGTTGGGTTTGCATTACGCCCTTCGATTTGCAGTGTGCCGCCGTCGCGCTGATAGATCCCCGAGAGGATTTTCATCAGCGTGCTTTTGCCTGCACCGTTCTCGCCCATCAGCGCATGGACTTCACCGGGCACCAGATCGAACTGCACTGATTTCAGCGCATGGACTCCGGGAAAGTGTTTCTCGATCCCCGACATGTCGACCAGTTTTGTCATTTACCCTCCCAAACACCCCTCTCCCCAAGGGGTGGTGCGGCCTACATCACCGCGCCGATTTGCCAGGGGACAAATTCGACCCCACCAAAGCCAAGTTCTTCGCTTTTTGTTTGTTCACCCGATGCAACGCGGATCAGCATTTCGAACAGCTCTTCGCCTTTTGCCTGGATGCTCACGCCGTCTGTGACGATGTCCCCACAGTTCAGATCCATGTCTTCTGACATCCGGGCATACATTTCGGAATTGGTTGCCAGCTTGATGCAGGGCGTTGGTTGATAACCCGAAACCGAGCCTCGCCCTGTGGTAAACACGATCAGGTTCGCGCCTGATGCCACCTGCCCCGTGACCGAGCATGGGTCGAAACCGGGGCTGTCCATGAAAACAAACCCGGTCCTGTCGATTTTCTCGCCAAACTTGTAAACACCGCGCAAGGGCGCGGTTCCGCCTTTGGCGACAGCGCCCAGCGATTTCTCAAGAATGGTCGTCAACCCGCCGCGCTTGTTGCCGGGGCTAGGGTTGTTGTTCATCTCACCACCGTTGCGGTGAGTATACCCCTCCCACCAGCGAATGCGTTCTATCAGCTTTTCCCCGACTTCAACGGTCTCGGCCCGCCGGGTCAAAAGGTGTTCTGCACCGTAGATTTCCGAGGTTTCGGACAAAATCGTCGTACCGCCATGCCGCACCAACAGATCCGACGCATAGCCCAAAGCAGGATTGGCGGTGATCCCGGAATAGCCATCCGACCCACCGCATTGCATTCCAACCGTTATCGCACTGATCGGCGCAGGTTCGCGTTCGGCCTTGTTCGCGAGTTCGGCAATCCCGCGCAGCTCGTTCAATCCACGTTCAATGGTACGGCGCGTACCGCCCTCACTCTGAATGGTCATGTAACGCAGCACGCCATCAGGACGGATCGGACGACCCCCAACCAGATCGGCTACCTGCATCACCTCGCACCCCAAACCGATCAGAAGGATACCGGCGAAATTCGGGTGCTGGGCATATCCAGCCAATGTCCGGAACAGTGTGGCATAGCCTTCATCTTTTCCCGACATCCCGCATCCGGTGCCATGAACGATCGGGACGATACCGTCCACATTCGGGTACGCGTCCAACAAGCTCCGTTTCTCGGTGGCTTCGGCTATGAACCTCGCCACGGAGCCAGAGCAATTCACCGTTGTCAAAATGCCGATGTAGTTGCGCGTGCCGACCTTGCCATCGGCGCGGTGGAAGCCCTGGAAGATACGGGAGCCTGAAATCTCGGGCAGCGGCGTGTTCGCGCTTGCATATGCGTAGTCCTGCTGATGCGTCCCCATACCCAGATTATGGACATGAACATGCTCGCCTGCGGCGATATCCGCTTTGGCCTGACCTATGATCTGTCCATAGCGGATCACATTCTCACCTGCCGCAATCGGGGCGGTGGCGATCTTGTGCCCGCGTGCGATTTCCGTGGGAAGCTGCACCGATAACCCATCCGGTTGCGCGCCGGCTTTCAGGTCGCGCAACGCGATGATCACGTTGTCATCCGGGTTCAGCCGGATTGTGTCACGGGCGGGGCCGCCCTGGGCTTTGATCTCTGAAACTGGGTGCATGGATTCCCCGCTTGTTCGCCACAGAGCTACGGGGATAATCCGCTCTTGTCAACTAACATGTTAGTATGATAGTTCAGATTTATGAACCACCCATACGACATTGACGCCACCCGCCTGCCCGACATTTCAACACTTGAGGGGTCGCTCGCGCAGCGGGTTTACCAATCCATCAAACAGGCGATCCTGGCATTGGATTTCCCTCCCGGCGCTAACCTTCGGAAGGCGCCGATCTGCGCGCAGTTGGGTGTGTCCCGCGCACCTGTCGCGGACGCCATAACCAGGCTTTCCGCCGAAGGGCTGGTGGATGTGGTGCCGCAATCGGGTACACGTGTGTCCTATTTCTCGATGGATGAAATTCGCGAAGGCGCCTTTCTGCGAGAGGCCTTGGAGCTGGCAACAGTGGCCAAGGTTGCGCGTGACCTGACCGAAGATCAGCGCAAAAAGCTGAGCCGCAATGTGCGCCTGCAAGAGCTGTTGATCGAAGATGAAGACATTGCCGGGTTTTACCACGCAGATGAGGAATTCCACGCCCTGTTGATGGCGTTCACCGGGATGCTTCGCCTGCCGGATGTGGCACAGACCGTGTCGCTACAGGTCAGCCGCGCACGGATGTTGCTGTTGCCGACACCCGGCCGCATTGCGGAAACACTGTCCGAACACCGGGCGATATTCGATGCCATCAGTGCCCATGACGAACGTGCGGCACAAGACGCCATGCGCCATCACCTTGGGCAACTGATGCCTCGGATCGAACGGCTGCAACAGGACAGACCGCAGCTGTTCAACTTAACGCCCCAAACCACCCGAGAGGCAGGATGACCGTTTCGCAAACCGCCCTTCTGAACAACAGAACGTCCCGGCCCGTGCCACTGACCCGCATGGGGTTTGGCGGCGCACCTTTGGGCAATCTTTATCGCAAGGTCTCGGATGCTGATGCGCAAGCTGCGCTCCAATCCGCATTTGACACAGGCATCCGGTTTTTCGACACCGCGCCGCAATACGGGTTGGGCCGGTCCGAGTATCGCTTTGGCGAAGCGATCAGGCGGTTTGGACGTGAGAACATCCAGCTATCGACCAAAATTGGTCGTCTACTACTGGATTGCGAACCACATGAGGTGACGCCCGAAGCGTTTGTGGACGTTCCGCAGAAACGCATTGTGTTCGACTATACCTATGACGGCGTCATGCGGTCATATGAGGCAAGCCGGGACCGGATCGGTGTTGCCAATGCAGACATTCTTCTGGTGCATGACGTCTGCGCTTTCAGTCAGGGAAGTCAGGAAATGTCAAACGCCAAAGTGCGCGAGTTGTTCGATGACGGCGGTTACAAGGCGCTGGTTGAACTGCGAGACGCAGGCGAGATCGCCGCGATTGGCGCGGGCGTGAACGAATGGCAGGTTTGCGAGAAACTGCTGGGTCTTGGCGATTTCGACGGATTTCTTCTGGCGGGTCGGTATACGCTTTTGGAACAGGAAGCCTTGAACAGTTTTCTGCCGCTATGCGAGAAACGCGATGTGGGCATCATTCTGGGCGGGCCGTATAACTCGGGCATCCTCGCTACCGGAGCGGTGCCAGGGGCCAAGTATAACTATTCCGATGCGCCTGAGGATATTCTTGGACGGGTGCGCAGGATCGAAGCCGTCTGTGCGGCCCATGGCACACCACTGATCGCAGCCGCGCTGCAATTTGTTCTAGGACACCCCGCCGTGAAAACGGTTGTTCCGGGCGCTGTTAACGCGGCCGAGGTTCAAGCCAATGTCGCCCTGCTGGAACGCTCCATCCCCGCCCAGCTTTGGTCAGACCTGCGTACCGAAGGCCTGATCCGGTCAGATGCCCCCTTGCCCAAGGAACCTGTCAATGCTGCGTAACCTCGACCCGCTGCTGTCTCCTGAATTGCTGTACGCCCTGCGCGCCATGGGCCATGGCGATGACATCGTTATTGCAGATGCCAATTTCCCGGGCTCAAGCCTTGGGCCCGACTGCATCCGTGCAGACGGTTCAACGGCAAGCGACCTGCTTGGCGCCGTGTTGTCTGTCATGCCGCTGGATACATTCGTGCCCGACCCCGCGCTGACCATGCAGGTTGTCGGTGATCCCGAAGCCGTGCCTGAGGCCGTCGCAGATTTCCAAAAGATCATCGACGCGCAGGCTGACAACCCCGCGCAAATTCAGAGTCTGGACCGGTTCGACTTCTACCAACGCGCGGCATCCGCATTTGCCATCATTCAGACCGGCGAGCGCAGGCTCTACGGCAACATCATCCTGAAGAAGGGCGTGATCGCATGAAAATCGACGCCCATCAGCATTTTTGGGCGCTGTCGCGTGGCGACTATGGGTGGCTGACACCGGACTTGAGCCAGATTTACCGGGACTTCGGGCCAGATGACCTTGCGCCATTGTTGCAAGCACAGAGCATCGACGGGACAATTCTGGTTCAGGCCGCGCCGACCGTCGCCGAGACGGAGTACCTGTTGTCATTGGCGGACAAGGCACCTTTTATCAAAGGTGTGGTTGGCTGGGTCGATTTTGACACTCCGGATTCGAGCGCGCATATCGCCAAGCTTGCCGCTCATCCCGCTTTGGTTGGTCTGCGGCCAATGATTCAGGATATCGCTGATCCGAACTGGATGCTCGGCGCGGCCCTGAGACCTGCCTTTGAGGCCATCCAATCTAACGATCTGACTTTCGATGCCCTCACCCTGCCCCGGCACCTGGGGCCGTTGCGTCAACTTCTGGCGCGGCACCCGGACATGCGGGTTGTGATCGACCATGGCTCGAAACCTCTGATCCGTGACGGCGTACTTGGCGGATGGGCCGAAGACATGGCCGCCATCGCGCGAGACACCAACGCGTTCTGCAAATTGTCCGGTCTCGTCACCGAAGCTGCGCCTGACTGGACGGTTCGGGACCTGTACCCCTATGTGGATCACCTACTGAACACGTTCGGACCATCGCGGTTGATCTGGGGCAGCGACTGGCCGGTCTGCACACTGGCCAGCAGCTATGAACGCTGGATCGATGCAACCGATGAACTGCTAAGCGCACTTTCCTCCAATGACTGCGAAACCATCCTCGGAGGGAATGCGGCCAAGGCTTATCACATCAGGATTTGATGGTGCTGCACCGGACCCCAAACACGTGACGCCCTGCTTTGCGCCCGCTGATCCTGACCAGTGTTTTCCCTGAGGCGCGAACAGACGGGTAGTTATCCCCAACACACCACCCGGTTTCGGGAAAACCATGAGGACCAGAATGACATCGCATCAGCCTTCTGACCGACTAAAAGGCAAAACCGCATTCATCAGCGCCGCTGGACAGGGCATCGGACGTGCCACGGCCGAACTGTTCGCAGCCGAAGGCGCGCATGTCTTTGCCAGCGACATCAACGAAACCAAATTGGCCGAGCTTTCGGAAATCGAAGGGATCTCTCCGATCCATCTCGACGTGACTGACGCGCATGCCGTGAAACGAGCCGTGGCTGAGTTGCCACCGCTGGATATCCTGTTCAATTGCGCGGGTTACGTGGCAAACGGGACCATTCTTGAGTGCGAAGAGGACGACTGGGATTTCAGTTTCGATCTTAATGTGAAGGCCATGTATCGCCTGATCCGCCTGACCCTGCCCGCGATGTTGAAAAACGGCGGGGGGTCGATCATTAATATGTCCTCGGTCGCCTCGTCGATGAAGGGCGTTCCAAACCGGTTTGTATATTGCGCATCAAAGGCTGCCGTAATTGGCCTGACCAAGTCGATCGCCGCCGATTTTGTCACGCAGGGCATCCGGTGCAATGCAATCTGCCCCGGCACTGTCAACAGCCCCAGCCTGCACGAGCGTTTGCGGGCGACAGGCGACTACGAAAAGGCGATGACGGATTTCATCGCCCGTCAGCCGATGGGGCGCATTGGAACCGCGGACGAGATTGCCGATCTGGCGCTCTACCTTGCGAGCGACAGCAGTGCATTTACCACTGGTCAGCCCTTTGCCATTGATGGCGGATGGGCGATTTAAACTGAAAGGGATCACAATATGAAACTACTGCGGTTTGGCGCCTTGGGTGCTGAAAAGCCCGGGCTGCTGCACGACGATGGCACAATTCGCGACCTGTCAGGCGTCATCGACGATATTTCGGGCGACGTTCTCAGCGACGAAGGGTTGACGCGACTGCGCGCGCTGGATCCACGAGATTTACCGATGGTTGAAGGCAACACCCGTTTAGGGGCATGTGTCGGCCATGTGGGCAAGTTCATTTGCATCGGCCTGAACTATGCCGACCACGCGGCAGAAAGCGGTATGGAATTGCCGCAGGAACCTGTGATCTTTTTCAAGGCGACATCGGCCATTATCGGGCCGAACGACACGGTGGAAATCCCGCGCGGGTCCGTCAAGACCGACTGGGAGGTCGAGTTGGGCGTGGTGATCGGCAAGGAAACAAAATACATCTCCGAGGCCGAAGCGATGGATCACGTCGCTGGCTATTGCGTGGTCAATGACCTGTCGGAACGTGATTTTCAGCTTCACCGCTCGGGGCAGTGGGTCAAGGGCAAGTCGGCAGATACATTCGGCCCCATCGGTCCGTGGCTGGTGACGCGGGACGAGGTTGCAGACCCACAGAACCTGCCGATGTATCTTGAGGTCAACGGCCACCGTTATCAGGACGGCTCGACCCGGACGATGCATTTCGGGGTGGCAACTGTGATCTCACACCTGTCGCAATTCATGTCTTTACAGCCGGGCGATGTGATCTCGACCGGAACTCCGCCGGGTGTGGGCATGGGGCAAAACCCGCAAGTCTATCTGAAACCCGGCGACACGATTGAACTGGGCATCGAAGGCTTGGGTGTTCAAAAACAGAATGTGATCGCGGGATAATCGGTCACTACCAGATGTCAGCCCGAACACGATATCAGGCGAGGTTTCCCTCGCCTGATATTTTTTGACTTAGGCTACCAGATCGAACCGGTCGTTGTTCATGATCTTGGTCCAGGCCGCTACGAAGTCGCGCACGAACTTCTCGGCATTATCGTCCTGGGCATAGACCTCGGCGTAGCCACGCAGGATCGAGTTCGAGCCGAAGACCAGATCCGCGCTGGTTGCGGTGAACCTGACCTCACCCGAAGCACGATCACGCAGCTCATAGGTGCCGCCATCGACCGGATGCCAGCTAAGCGACATATCCGTCAGATTGACGAAGAAGTCGGTGGTCAACTGACCCACGCGATCCGTGAAGACCCCATGCTCTGATCCACCGTGATTGGCACCCAGCACACGCAGGCCACCAACCAGAACCGTCATCTCGGCTGCGGTCAAACCCAGTAGTTGCGCGCGATCCAGCATCATCGCCTCGGGTGATACAGCGTATTCCTTCAGCTGCCAGTTTCTGAACCCGTCCGCCAGCGGCTCCAGCACCGAGAAGCTGTCGGCATCGGTCTGCTCATCCGTCGCATCGCCGCGACCGGCCGAGAATGGAACCGCCACGTGAAAGCCTGCGGCTTTGATCGACTGTTCTAGACCAACGTTGCCCGCCAGAACGATCACGTCGGCAATCGAGGCCCCGGTTTCCGCGGCAATAGGCTCCAGCACGCCCAGCACTTTTGCCAGACGCTCGGGCTCGTTCCCTGCCCAGTCTTTCTGTGGTGCCAGACGGATACGCGCACCGTTTGCGCCGCCGCGTTTGTCCGAGCCACGGAAGGTACGGGCGCTGTCCCATGCGGTGGTGATCATCTCGACCGCGGTCAGACCGCTGTCGGCGATCTTTGCCTTGACGGCACCGACGTCATACGCGGTCGAACCGGCAGGGATCGGGTCCTGCCAGATCAGCTCTTCTGACGGGACGTTTGGGCCATAGTAGTTGACGCGTGGCCCCATATCGCGGTGGGTCAGCTTGAACCACGCGCGGGCAAAGGTGTCAGCAAAGTAATCCGGGTCGGCCATGAACTTCTGACAGATCGCGTTGTAAATCGGATCGATCTTCATTGCCATGTCCGCATCGGTCATGACCGGCATACGCCGAACCGAAGGGTCGGTCGGGTCGACCGGCTTTTCATCTTCCGGCATGTCGATAGGCTGCCACTGTTGTGCACCCGCGGGCGATTTACCCAATTCCCACTCATATCCGAACAGGTAATCGAAAAAGCCCATGTCGAATTTGGTCGGGTTTTTCGTCCACGCACCCTCGATACCAGAGGTGAATGCGTTGGTTGCCTTGCCGTTCTGATCGGGGTTGTTCCAACCCAGGCCCTGACCGGAGACCGGGCAGGCTTCGGGCTCGGCACCGATATGATCGCCTGCCATCGCACCATGGGCTTTGCCGACTGTGTGACCACCGCAGGTCAGCGCCGCCGTCTCTTCGTCATTCATCGCCATACGGGCAAAGGTTTCGCGGATGTGCAGAGCAGTTCTTGCAGGATCTGGATTGCCGTTCACACCTTCGGGGTTCACATAGATCAGACCCATGTGCACCGCGCCCAGCGGGTTTTCCAGCGTGCCGGGGGTTTCCAGATCGCCATAGCGGTTCTCGGACGGAGCCAGCCACTGGTTTTCCGAACCCCAGTAGACGTCTTTTTCCGGGCCCCAGATATCTTCGCGGCCAAAGCCAAAGCCAAAGGTCTTCAGACCCATGGATTCGTAGGCAACCGTTCCCGACAGAACAATCAGGTCTGCCCAGGACAGCGCATTGCCGTATTTCTTTTTCACCGGCCACAACAGACGGCGCGCTTTATCAAGGCTGGCATTATCCGGCCACGAGTTCAGCGGTGCAAAACGGATGTTGCCCGAGCCTGCGCCACCACGACCATCCCCCAGACGGTACGACCCGGCAGAGTGCCACGCCAGTCGGATCATCAGGCCGCCATAGTGGCCCCAATCGGCCGGCCACCAGTCCTGACTGTCGGTCAGCAACGCTTCGACGTCAGCACGAACAGCGTTGAAATCCAGCCCTTTGACTGCCTCGCGGTGGTTGTAATCCGCGTCCATCGGGTTGGTGCGGGTGTCGTGCTGGCTCAGAATGTCCAGGTTCAGCGCATCCGGCCACCATTTGGTGACAGAGTTGCCCGTGCCCGTGTTCCCGCCATGCAAGACTGGGCAGCCGCCGGATTGGTGATTGTGGGGATTACCGTCCATTGTAAATCTCCTGAGTATTTACCGAGGGGTTCAGATGTCTTGACTCGTACCTTACGGTTTCGATAATTGGAAATTTGTAATTACTATCGTTGCAATTAATTTTTCCTATGAAGTCACTCACACTTAAACACCTGCGCTACTTCGAAGCGCTTGCCACCCACGGCCACTTTGGCAAGGCGGCGGCGGCCAGCGCGATATCGCAACCCGCGCTTTCCATACAAATCAAGGAGCTGGAGGCCATCATGGGTGGCCCCTTGGTCGAACGCGCAGCGCGTGAAACCCGCCTGACCGCGCTTGGCGAGGATGTCCTAAAACATGGCCGCGAAATCCTGACGCGGGTCGAGGATTTGGGGAATCTTGTGCAATCTTCCGCTGGTCCCTTGTCGGGTCGCATCAGAATCGGGGTCATCCCCACGGTCGCGCCTTATTTGCTGCCATCAATCATTAAGGCACTGTCGCAACGATTCCCGCAGCTGACGATCGAACCCAAAGAGACCATCACCCAAACCCTGATCGGCGAAATTTTGGACTCCAGACTGGATTTTGCCGTTGTCGCTTTGCCGGTCTCGGAACCCAGCCTTCGGGAATTTTCGTTGTTTAACGAAGACTTTCTGCTGGTTCGCCCGGCGCGGGACGCCGGGTTGCCAATGCCAAGTTCGTCACAGCTCAGAACCATGCGGCTGCTGTTGCTGGAAGAAGGGCATTGTTTCAGGGATCAGGCGCTTTCATTCTGTTCGATCCGCAATATCGAACCGCAACACATTATGGAGGGCAGTTCTCTGTCCACATTGGTGCAGATGGTCGGGGCGGGCATCGGTGTGACGCTGATACCGGAAATGGCCGTGGGGCTGGAAACCCGGTCTGCCGACGTGTCCATCGCCCGCTTTCAGGATACTCCACCAACCCGGACCATCGGCCTGATCTGGCGAAAGACCAACCCGCTGGGCGAAAACCTCCTGAAAATTGGCGCAATTATTCGCAAAACCGCCGAAGAAAACGCTGGAGGCATGGGGCAAATGAAACCGGAACCAAACGGATGATCACTAACCGCTTTAGTGATTTGCGTGGCAATTACCCGGAAAACACATCATAAGCCTTCAACGCTTTGGCGCTGTAGGCATAAGACGGCCCGCCACCCATATAGGTCGCCATCGCCAATGCCTCGCACATCTCGTCTCGGGTGGCACCCAGCCGGACAAGGGAACGCACGTGAAATCCGATGCAGCTGTCGCAGCGGGTCGCAATGGCGATGCCAAGGGCCATGAATTCCTTGGTTTTCTCACTCAGCGCGCCATCGGTCTTGGCGGCCTTGCCCATGATGCCAAAGCCGCGCACGGTTTCGGGCACCTCCTTCGAAAAAGTTCCGATATTGGCCTCGGTCTCGGCCATGAAAGCTTTCCAGTCCATATCCATTCTCCTTAACCGCGCTCGTCCGCGCCCATGCGACGCTCCAGCCAGCGCACACCGGCACTGATGATCAGAACCAGGATCAGGTATTCAAAGATCAACAGGGTATAGATTTCCAACGGGCGGTATTCCGTGACCACCAGCTCATTCGCGCGCCGGGTCAGTTCCTGCATCCCGATGACGCTGGCGAATGCGCTCATCTTGACGATGTAGATGAACTGGTTTGCCAAGGGCGGCAGAATGCGCCGGATTGCCTGCGGCAGGATCACATAGCGCATGGTCTGCATATAGTTCAGCCCGATGGTCTGCGCCGCTTCGCTCTGACCACGCGCAATGGATTGAATTCCTGCGCGGTAAATCTCGGCAGTGAAGGCGCTGTCAGAAATCGCCAATGTGATGATCGCACCCCAAAAGGGATCGATGGGGACATTCATGCCCATCGACTTGAACACAATGGGCAATCCGTAAAAGACCCAGAACAGCATCGGCAGCAGGGGAATGGCGCGAATGAATTCAACGTAAACACGGTTGACCAGCCGCCAGCCGCGTTTCTCGGACAATCCCGGCAGGGCCACCATCAGCCCCAGTACGATCGACAACACGGCCGCGATCAGTGAAATCTGGATCGTTGCCCCCATCCCTGAGATCAGGAATTTTACATTGATCCAACCCGATGCTGTGGTCGGGTTGATCACATACCAACCCCAGGTCTGGGACGACGAACAGCCTGTGAGCATCAGCAGGGGCATTATCATAAAGAGTTTTTTCATCTGCCCCTCTTAGTGCTGCAGTATCTGAGACAGGAATTTGCGACACCGATCAGACTGAGGGTTGGAGAAGAAATGTTCCGGCTTGCCTTCTTCGACGATCTCACCAGCATCCATGAAGATCATCTTGTCAGCCACTTTGCGGGCAAACCCCATCTCGTGGGTCACGACCACCATGGTCATGCCCTCATTCGCCAGTTCCACCATAACTTCCAACACTTCCGAGATCATCTCGGGGTCCAGCGCCGACGTGGGTTCATCAAACAGCAGCACGCGCGGTTCCATGCATAAGGATCGCGCGATGGCCACGCGTTGCTGCTGACCGCCAGACAACTGCATGGGCTTTTTGTCCGCCTGATCGGGGATATGTACCCGATCCAGATAATGGCGTGCTTTTTCCTCTGCGTCCTTCCGGCTCAGGCCGCGCGCTTTGATCGGACCTAAAGTCAGGTTTTCCAAGACGGTCAAATGCGGAAACAGATTGAATTGCTGGAACACCATTCCGACATCGGACCGTATGGTTGCCGTAGACTTGGCGTCATCCGACAGCTCAACCCCATCTACCCGAATGATACCTTTCTGGTGTTTTTCCAACCGGTTGATACATCGAACGACCGTGGATTTGCCTGACCCCGAAGGCCCGCAAATCACCACCTTTTCGCCGCTGCTGACCGTCAGGTTGATGTCCTTGAGAACGTGAAATTTGTCATACCACTTATTCACGCCCACAAGTTCGATTGCGGCGCCTGCCATAAGCTGAACTGCCCCCGTTTTTGCCCCATAGTAATATTTTCTTGAGGTTATCTTTCCCTTTGGACTGAAATCAATGAGGATTGCAATCACAAGGTCGTAACGCCACCAACGGGAGATACCTATGAGCGTTTTTTGGAAAGCCGCGGCGGTTGCCGTGTTGGGGCTTGTATTGTCCGGTTCCGCACAGGCGCAATCTGCGCTGAACGAGGTGCTGGATTCCGGCGTTCTCAAGGTTGGGACCACAGGTGACTGGAACCCGATGACACTGCGTGACCCGGCAACCAACAGCTACAAAGGGTACGACATCGACATCATGAATGCATTGGCCGCCGATCTTGGAGTTGAGGTCGAATTTGTCCCCACCGACTGGAAAACACTGGTGAATGGTGTGGTCGCGGGCAAGTACCACCTGACCGGGTCGGCATCGATTTCGCCACCGCGCATGAAAGTTGCAGGTTTTTCGGACAGCTATATTTCGGTCGAACTTTTTCCCTACACCACCAAGGACAAGGCTGACAAATTCGACGGGTATGACTCGATCAACCAGACCGGTGTGAAAGTCGCGACGACTTTGGGCACCACATTCGAAAAACGGGTCCGCGAATGGTTCCCGAACGCCGAGATCAAGGTGGTCGAGGCCCCGGCCCGCGGGTATCAGGAAGTAATCGCCGGTCGTGCTGATGTATTCATCACGTCGAACATCGAGGGCTCGACCCTAGAGGAGAAGTTTCCTGTTATCCGCGTGAAAAACGCCGGCCCCCGATCACCTTCGCCGATTGCGATGATCCTGCCACAAGGCGATCAGATCTGGATCAACTATGTGAACAACTGGATCGAGGTTAAAAAAGCAGAAGGTTTTTTTGAAGCAAACCGCGAGAAATGGGGGCTCTGACGCCTTCAAGGACGTGCGGATTTCCTGACGCCCGGTCCTATGGCCCGGGCGTTTTCGTCTGCCATCTGGTTCTTCAGAAAAGAGGATGCAGACACGCGACCTGATGGGTTTTGTCATCCAGTTCAGGCAATGTTTGCCTGCACTGGTCCGTCGCAAGCCAGCATCGTTGCGCAAAAGCGCACCCTTTCGGGATATTCATCGGTGACGGCAATTCGCCTTCCAGCTTGATCCGCTCTTTCCGGGCATCCGGGTCGGCACGGGGCGTCGTGGACAGCAACGCCTTGGAGTACGGATGTCGGGGTGCCGCGAACAGCTGCTCTTTCGGGCCTTTTTCAACCGCGCGCCCCAGATACATGACAATCACATCATCGGCGAAATGCCGGACAACCGACAAGTCATGTGAAATGAACAGGTAGGCCAAGTTCAGCCGTTCCTGAAGATCGACCAGCAGGTTCAGGATCTGCGATTGAATCGAAACATCCAGCGCCGAAACAGGTTCATCCAGAACCAGCACCTTGGGATCCAGCATAAGCGCCCGCGCAATGGCGATCCGCTGGCGCTGCCCACCCGAGAACATATGCGGATAGCGGTCATAATGTTCCGGGCGCAGGCCCACCATCTCGATCATCTTGCGAGCGTGCTTTTCACGGTCGGCGGCTGTCATCTGTGGCCGGTTGATGATCAGCGGTTCCTGCAGGATCTGCCCGATGCGCTGACGCGGATTCAACGAGCTATAGGGGTCTTGAAAGACGATCTGCACCGTCTCTCGCATCTTGCTCCATTGCGAAGGGGTAATTTCGACCCCGTTTATCGTCAGGCTGCCCGAGGTTGGTTCTTCGATCATTGTGATCAGTCTGGCCAGCGTAGACTTGCCACAGCCTGACTCTCCGACAATGGCCAATGTTTTTCCCGGTTGCAGGTCGAAATCCACCCCCGACAGCGCCTTTACGGTTGCGGGTTTGGACAGCAACCCGCCTTTGACCGTGTAAAACCGGGCCAGGGCGTTGGCCTGAACGATAGGTGTGGTCATACCAGCTCTCCGGCGGCAATCTTTTCAACATAGTGACAGCGCGCTTTGCCAAATGCCTCGGCATGAGGGGTCGGCGGGGTCTGAGCGCAGGTCGCATCGGCAAAGCGGCACCGTGGGCTGAAAAGGCATCCTTTTGGCCGGTCGAATTGCCCCGGGACAACACCTGGAATCGTCGGCAGAATCTTGGACGTTGCCCGCTCCGGCAAAGCACTTAGCAGGGCCGTGGTATAGGGATGACGCGGCGTTCGAAACAAATCCCTGACAGGCTGTTCTTCAACCTTTTGCCCGGCATATTGCACCTGAACCCGCTCGGCGGTTTCCGCCACGACACCCATGTCATGGGTGATCAGAACCAGACCCATGCCATGCTCATTACGCAACCGGATCAACAGATCCAGAATCTGCGCCTGAATGGTCACGTCCAGCGCCGTGGTCGGTTCATCCGCGATCAGCAGCTTGGGGTTGCAGGCAATGGCCATCGCGATCACAACCCGTTGGTTCATGCCCCCTGACATCTGATGCGGAAAGGAATTCAGGCGGCTTTCAGGCGCGGGAATGCCAACCTGATCGAACAATTCGACCGCACGCTCGTGACGCTCTTTTCGGTTCAGGCCAAGGTGGATGCGCAATGCCTCTTTGATCTGAAACCCGACAGTAAAACAGGGGTTCAGCGAGGACATCGGTTCCTGAAAGATCATCGCCATGTCCTTACCAATGATCTTGCGCCGTTCGCGGGCCGAGATACCGGACAGGTCACGGCCCTCAAAGCTCATCTCATCGGCGGTGATCGTGGCGGTCCAGGGCAGCAAGCCCATCAGTGCCAGCATCGACACGGACTTGCCCGAACCGCTTTCGCCGACGATGGCCAGCAATTCGCCTTTGTCGACCGACAGATCGACACCGTCCACGGCGCGGAAACTACCCGAAGATGTGGCGAACTCAACAGTCAGATTACGGATCTGCAAAAGGCTCATGCGATCAGCTCCGTTTCAGTTTCGGGTCCAGCGCATCCCGCAACCCGTCACCCATCAGATTGATGGCAAGCACGGTGACCAGAATCGCGAGACCGGGGAAGGTTACAACCCACCATGCGCGCAGGATGAACTCGCGCGCTTCAGCCAGCATGGTGCCCCATTCTGGTGTGGGGGGCTGCGCGCCCATGCCCAGAAACCCAAGGGCCGCCGCGTCCAGAATGGCAGTCGAAAAAGACAGGGCCGCCTGAACGATGATTGGCGCCAGACAGTTGGGCAATACCGTGATGAACATCAGCCGCGACTTGCCAGCACCGGCCACACGAGCCGAGGTCACATAGTCTTTCTGCCGTTCCGCCAGAACCGACGCGCGGGTCAGGCGCACGTAATGCGGTTGAAACACGATGGCGATAGCAATCATCGCATTGGTCAGTGATGGGCCCAGAATGGCGACCAGAACAAGGGCGAGCAGCAGAGACGGGAAAGCCAGGACGATGTCCATCACCCGCATAATCAACGTATCAACCCATTTGGGCGCAAAACCCGACAGAAGGCCGACCATTACGCCGCCCGTTACGGCAACACAGACCACAACGATCCCCACAAAGAAGGAATAGCGTGAACCCATGATCAGCCGCGACAGCATATCCCTGCCCAATGGATCGGTGCCCAACGGGAAGGCCCAGCTTCCGCCTTCCTGCCAGGCAGGGGGTTGCAGGATATGGTCCCGGAACTGTTCGGTCGGATCATAGGGGGCCAACAAAGGGGCAAAGGCCGCACAGAACACAAAGGCGGCAAAAACCCACAACCCGATCACGGCACCGCGGTTTTCGCTGAAATAGTACCAGAACTCTCGCAGTGCGCTGGGACGATTTTCAGCCATTGGTTGGTTCGACGAAAGCTCGGTCATCATCGTCTCCGGATTTTGGGGTTGATGATGCCGTACAAAACATCGACCAGCAGGTTCACCAGCATCACGATCACCGCGATCATCAGCAAACCCCCTTGCACCACCGGGTAATCCCTGCGGAAAATACTGTCGACCATCCACTTGCCGATGCCCGGCCAGCTGAAGATGGTTTCAGTAAGAATTGCCCCCGCCAGCAACGTACCAACCGACAACCCGATCACCGTGACAACCGGTATCAGCGCGTTACGTAGCGCATGCAGCCCGTTTACCCGGGTCGGCGACAACCCTTTGGCACGCGCGGTGCGGATGTAATCCTCGCCCAGAACCTCCAGCATCGCCGACCGGGTCTGACGCGCGATCACGGCCAGCGGAATAGTACCCAGCACAATCGTCGGAAGGATCAGATGACGAACGGCCGACCCGAATGCGCCTTCCTGTCCGGACAAAAGACTGTCGATCAGCATAAAGCCAGTGACACTTGGGAAGTAATAAAGCAGGTCGATCCGGCCGGACACCGGTGTCCAGCCAAGATTGCCCGAAAACACGATGATCAGCAGCAGCGCCCACCAGAAGATGGGCATCGAATATCCGACCAATGCCGAAGACATCAGTGCCCTGTCAAAAAACTTCCCCCGGTTCACCGCCGCAATCACGCCGGCAGGCAGACCCAATGCGATGGCGAAGATCATGGCGCAGAGCGAAAGTTCCATTGTCGCGGGGAACAGCGAAAAGAACTCCTCCCAGACCGGTTTTTTGGTGACAAAGCTTTCGCCGAGATCGCCCTGCAAAACTCCGGCAAGGTATTCCCAGTATTGCTGCAACACCGGTTTGTCGAAACCCAGCTTTTCTACCATTTCCTGGTAGCGTTCTTCAGTCATGCCGCGCTCGCCGGCCATAACGATGATCGGATCACCCGGTAGCACCCGGATAAACATGAATGAAATCAACGTCACGCCCAGAAAGGTCGGGACGAACAGGCCAATGCGGGTGAGTAAGTAACCAAACATCAGCGACCTATGATTGTAAGCTCTTTGGGGAAATGGGTCAGCGACCGGCAGCCATCCTCAGTGACAAGCACATCATCTTCGATGCGAACGCCAAAACTTTCGAGCGCATACAGACCTGGTTCATTCGTCCAGACCATACCCGGCAGGATTTTCTGATGATTCCCACGCATGATATAAGGTGCCTCATGCACATCCCGACCCAACCCGTGACCCGTTTTGGTGCGAATACGATCCGCAAATGGCGAGGCCTCGAGCACGCTTATGACCGCATCGTCTATGTCATGGGCCGCTACACCAGGGCGGCAGGCTTCGAACCCGGCTTTGTTGGCGCGCAGAACGGTGTCGTAGACTTCCCTGCCCTCGTCCGACACGTCCTGAACAAAGAAGGTTCGCGTAATGTCGGCGGCGAAACCATCTTTGCGGGCACCGAAATCGAACAGTAACGCGTCGCCTGCCCTGATCTGGTAGTCGTTGCGCGCTTTCCCATGCGGCCGTGCCGAATTGTCGCCAGCCGCTACGATGGGTGAAAACGCCAGTGACTCGGCCCCTTCTGCAAACAGCGCCTGTATCAGGGCTTGCTCGATCTGTTCTTCGGTCTGGCCGACACGCACATCTGCAATCACACGACCCAGAGCACGTTCCGAGATATCGATGGCCGCCTGCATCGCAGCAATGTCTTCATCGGTCTTGATTATGCGCAGGCCCGAGATTTCGCGTTCACCGTCGACGATCCGTAAGCCCGGCAAAGCACGGGTGAACGCCGCAGAGACGAAAACCCGCATCACCTGACCTTCCACCGCAAGCGAGCGGATCGGCATTTGTGCGGCCAATGCGGTAAACGCATCGTCATAACCGGTCTGATCGCGCCAATCGAAAACAGCGCCCTCGAATCCGACAAGATCCCATGAGGCCAGTTCCAGATTGGGCACAATCGCTGCGGCCTGTCCCTCAGGCGGGACAACAACCACGAAGGGCCGTTCGTGGCTCATGAAAGCTTTTCCCAAAGCGCGGGTGAAATTCGGGCCAGGTACAAGAGCAACAGCGTCGACTGACATGTCCCGTGCCAGTTGACGATATTCGGACAGATCCGGCATTCAGGCCGACCTCCTCAATAAGAAAGCCGGAGCCGCCAAACAGGCGGCTCCGGTGAGTGAGTGGTGGCTTACTCGACGCTCACACCATAGAAGATGTGGCCGCCCAGCGGGTGCACTTTGTAACCTTGCACCTTGTTGCTCATCGGCATGAATACAACCGAGTGAGCAATGGTTGCCCATGGGGCCTGCTCTTTAAACACGACCTGAGCTTCTTCATACAGTTTGGTCCGCTCGGCCTGATCGGTGCTTTGCTTGGCTTTCAGGATCAGATCCTCGAACGGCTGGTGGCACCATTGCGCGCGGTTCGATGCTTCGACACCGTCACAGCCCAGCAGAACGGCCAGGAAGTTGTCCGGATCGCCGTTATCCCCGGTCCAGCCCAGCAGAACAGCACCGTCGCGGTTCAGTTCTTTCGAGCGTGACAGGTATTCGCCCCATTCGTACGAGACGATTTCGACGCCCACACCAACCTTGGCAAAATCGGCCTGAATCAGCTCGGCCATGCGGCGGGCATTAGGGTTATAGGGGCGCTGAACCGGCATCGCCCAGACCTTCATCGACAGGTCCGAGACGCCTTCGGCCTCAAGCATGGCCTTGGCCGCTTCGGGATCATATGGATCGTCCGCGATGGCGTCGTTATAGCCCCACATGGTTGGCGGGATCGGGTTCTTGGCAGCCTGGCCCGAGCCCTGGAAAACCACGTCGATGATCGCCTGCTTGTCGATCGCCATGTTCAACGCCTTGCGAACCTTGGGGTTGTCGAACGGCGCCATCGTGGTGTTGTAGGCAAGATACCCGACGTTCAGCCCTTCCTGCTCCATCATGTTGATGTCTGCATCATCCTTCATCGCCTGAATGTCAGCCGGGTTCGGGTAAGGCATCACATGGCACTCGCCAGCTTTCAGCTTCTGGTAGCGAACAGACGCGTCCGGCGTAATGGCAAAGATCAGGTTTTCGACCTGCGCCGGTTCCTTCCAATAATCGCCATTGGCGGCATAGCGGATCACCGCGTCTTTCTGGTAGGCCACGAACGAGAAAGGCCCGGTCCCGATGGGTGCGGTATTCAGTTTCTCAGGCGTGCCGGCAGCCATCATGGCATCGCCATATTCGGCTGACATGATCGATGCAAAATCCATCGCCATATTCGCAACAAAAGGTGCCTCTGGCTTGGACAGGGTGAACTTCACCGTGTAGTCATCAATCTTTTCGATAGAAGAGACCAGATCCGGCATCCCCATACCCTGGAAGTATTCCCACGTGCCGCCAGACACTTGGTTATAGGGGTGGTTCTCGTCCTTTTGGCGCATGAACGAGAAGATTACGTCATCGGCGTTGAAATCGCGGGTCGGGGTGAATTCATCATTCGAATGGAATTTGACACCCTGGCGCAGCTTGAAGGTGTATTCCAGGCCATCATCACTGGCCTCGACACTTTCAGCCAGGCCGGGGATCACGTTGGTTGTACCGGTTTCGAATTCCAGCAACCGGTTATAAATAGGATGCGACGAGGCATCAAAGGTTGTTCCTGCGGTAAACAGTGCAGGGTCAAACCCCTCGGGTGAACCTTCGGAACAATACACCAGGGTATTTGCCTGTGCCACGGCACCCGACAGGGCTATTGCCGTGGTTGCGGCCAGAAGATTGAGTTTCATGATTTTCTCCCAGAAATGGACTTGGCAAGACAATCGCATGGCTCTTTGTCGTCAGAGCGTTCAGTAACAATACAGGTCGTTGCGATATCCCTGACAAATGTATCCAAAATACAAAACCTGTTGTCAACCGGCTCTGTCACTGACTTTCGTGAATGATGCCCCGTTGACAGGGTGTGTCATGAACCTGAAAGCGCCCTGCCCCTAGGAAATCGCGAAGGGCGACACTAACATTTCACAGGTTCCGGCAGTTTGGCCACAGATATCGACTCTCGTTGACCCAAAGTCATTTTGGTAAGAATGGATAGCTATCTCTGACCGGTAGCTGAGGAAGTATCCTTGCGCATATCGCGAATGCAATCGTAACCCAGCCAGAATAAGACTGTCAGTGTGACCAGAAATACGTAAGGAAGCAGCGAGATATGCATAACCAACACGCCATAGAACATGGCGGCGTATGCGGCGATTTGGACTATCACCAACACACCCCACGCACCCATTCCCCAAAGATTGCGCGCATTCCCCTGACCGGTCGAGTTGCGCAGGCTCTGACACTCTGCCTCGTTCACCACGGGGGACGCGGCACGCGTCGAATTGAGAGTGCCGTTGGTGTCGAGCGCACTGGATCGACATGCATCGAAACAAGGGGCCGCCTCTCGACAGGCGGGCGCAGTGTGTAACATTGGTTGAGTCCTTGGACATCTGGGGTTTGGCAGCGAGCCTTCACTGTGCCTCAGGACAACTACCTCCCGCACCATGCCACCCACGAAATCAGGCGCCACCGTTGCCATCTTGCAATCATATCCAGCGGAGAAATGCCGATCCTCGCTCTGGCGCAGCATAAAACCGCACACATAGCCGAGAGACCCGTGAATACCGCGATCAGATGAGGTCTGAAGAGCTATTTCGTGACCCTCGGTGACTCACGGCTTTTGGCGCGGTTCCGGAAGCGCGCTATCCGCTGAACTGGGACCTTCGCGTGCATCCAGCGCTCCATTCTACGGCGTCCTTCGATGCTGAGTGCGACTACTCTGTTCCCATACCGGGATCGCCCCATCAGATAATCCATTGGTTTCTAACAGGAGTCGCGGTTCAGGTATCGCTCACAAGTTCATTTGTGTACAAATTGGTAAGATTGCGCTCAAGTACATGTCAGATTCAGCCTCCGAGGATGCCATGCCAATTGAACACGCCCCCTTCAGCCAGGCGGAATATGACCGTAGGATCGCCAGGACCCGAAGCGCTATGGAAAAAGCGGGGTTAGAGCTGCTGTTTGTCACCGACCCTTCGAACCAGGCTTGGCTGACTGGCTATGATGGTTGGTCCTTTTACGTGCATCAGGGCGTATTGCTCGGCATGGAAGGTGAGCCGATTTGGTGGGGACGCCAGATGGATGCATTGGGTGGGTTGCGCACTTGCTGGATGTCCAAGGACAACATTCGCGGCTATGAAGACCACTACGTTCAATCAACCGTACGCCATCCTATGCAGGATCTGGCAGGCCACATTCGCGCGCTCGGGCTGGGTACAACCCGCATCGGCGTTGAGATGGAGAACTATTACTATTCCGCAAAGGCACACGAGGTTTTGGGCACGGAATTGCCCGAAGCGACGCTGGTGGATGCGACGGCACTGGTAAACTGGCAGCGTCTGATCAAGTCGGAAGAAGAAATTGTATTTATTCGCAAGGCGGCCCGGATTTCGGAAAAAGTAATCCAAACGGCCATTGATCGCGCTGCAGTGGGAGTGCGCAAGAACGACCTTGTCGCAGATATCTTTCATGCCGGGATTACCGGGGTTGAGGATGATTGGGGGGATTACCCAGCCATTGTCCCTTTGACACCCTCAGGGCTGGATGCCACAGCCGCGCACCTGACATGGAATGGCGCACCGATGAAGAAGGGTGAGGCAACATTTTTCGAACTATCAGGCTGCTATCGGCGGTACCACGCTCCGCTTTGCCGCACGGTTTATCTTGGCACTCCGCCGCCAGAAATGCGGGACGCGGAACGCGCGCAGATCGAAGGGATAGCGGCGGGTTTAGAGGCTGCACGGGCTGGCAATCGGACAAGCGACATTGCAACCGCTTTTCTTAAGGTTCTTGCCCGTCACGGACTCGAACGGGAGGGGCGCATGGGATACCCTATCGGCCTGAGCTATCCGCCAGATTGGGGCGAACGGACAGCGTCGATCCGCGCCGAAGACGAGACCATTCTGCAACCGGGCATGGTTTTCCATTTCATGCCTGCGTTGTGGATGGACAGCTGGGGCCTTGAGACCACGGAAACCATTCTTATCACTGAAAACGGCCCCGCTGAAGCCCTATGCAATATCGAGCGAAAGCTCTTTGTGAAAGACTAAGCCTTGAGCACCCTCGAAGACGCCAAGACCCTGCTGGGCGAACTGATCAGCTTCCCCACGGTTTCGTCAGACAGTAACCTGGACATGATCAAGCACCTCGCGGACCGGTTGAGCGATTGCGGTGCAGAGGTGGAAATATGGCATGACGAAACCGGCACCAAAGCCAATCTTTTTGCCTCATTGGGCCCCAAGCGCGACGGTGGTATCGTCCTATCAGGCCATTCCGATGTGGTGCCTGTTACGGATCAGGACTGGTCCTCGGACCCATTCGTGATGGAGGAGCGGGACGGCAAGTGGTTTGGTCGCGGCACCTGCGATATGAAAGGGTTTATCGCGGCGGCAGTCGTCATGGCCCCGTATTACGCAAAGCTGGATCTTCAGCGTCCATTGCATTTCGCCTTTACATATGATGAAGAAATCGGCTGTTTTGGCGCGCAGGCTTTGGCCAAGACCCTGCGGAAGAAAGCGATCAAACCCGCTGTGGTCATCATCGGGGAACCCACCTCGATGCGCATCATCGAGGGCCATAAGGGCTGCTATGAATATACAGCGCATTTTACCGGGTTCGAAGGCCATGGCTCGGCCCCCGAGCGCGGTGTAAACGCCGTCGAATACGCGGTGCAATACGTCTCGAAACTGCTGACGCTGAAGGCTGATTTGCAAGGGAGAGCACCGGCAAACAGCCCGTTCGACCCACCATGGACGACAATAAATACCGGTACGTTGGTGGGCGGGGTGGCCCATAATGTGATCCCCGGTAAGGCGCGGGTCGATTGGGAGATGCGACCAGTGCAAAAGGCGGATGCGGATTACGTCAAAGACGAACTGCACCGGTTTTGCGCGCAAACCCTGATCCCGGCAATGCAGGCTATTCACCCCGATGCTGGTATCAAGACCGAAATTATCGGTGAGGTCGACGGGCTAGAACCAAAGGACGACAACGAGGCCCGTGACCTTGTGATGGAACTGACAGGGGCAAACGGAGCCGACGTTGTACCCTTCGGTACCGAGGCCGGGATATTCCAGCAGTTGGGGATGAACGTCGTTGTCTGCGGTCCCGGATCAATCGATCAGGCGCATAAACCGGATGAATACGTCTCGGTCGAACAGATGGCCCAGTGCCTTGATATGCTTCGGCGGTTATCTTCGAAGCTGGAGTAGATGATGACCTCGGTCCGCGCGGTATCGATATTCTGGTTGGGTGCACCGGTTCTGTTCGTGCTGTTCTGGGCGGGTGGCTAAAGTTTTGCCAAGATGGCGCTGCCCTATGTGGAACCGATGACCATGCTTGCGATCCGTTATGGTCTGGCTGTTCTGTGTCTTCTGCCGCTGCTGGCGGTGTTCCGCCCTGCCCTGCCGCGTGATCACTCGAAATGACCCGGTACCGGCTAGCACAGTGCAATACTCATTCTTTTTTGTCGTGATATTTCCCATCACCATGACCAGCGAAACGATAGAAACCACCTGAACCGAGATCACAACCGTCAGGAAAGCGCATTCACATAGCTTTTGATCGTCGACCGGCATCCGTGCTGCCAGATCCGTGGCAACCAGCGTGTGAAGGATTCTGCGAACTGCGTTTCACGGCCAGTACTTCCGTACAGGTTTGCTACCTCAAGCCACTTTTCGGGCCGTCCCCTGGCGGCAAGGGCCGCACTCTGCAATTCGCTCCAGATGGGATCATTGGACGCAATCTCTGATCCATCCTCACGCAGACCGGCGCACATACGGCACCAGAAAGCTTCAACCAGCGCCAGCCCAGTAACAGATGTACCCGAGGCCAGAGCATCGCGAATGGACGGAAGCAAGAAACCGGGGTGGCGTGCAGACCCATCAAAGGCCACGCGTCGCGTGGTATCGTGAATAGCCGTATTCGAAAATCTGCGTTTAACCAGATCCAGATACTGTTCCGGTGTCATCCTAGGAACCGCACTGGCATGAGGAAGAATTTCTTCGGTCTGGACTTTCAGGAAGAATGCCGAAATTTCCCGGTCGTTCATGCAGTCCGAGATTGTGGGGATGTTCAGAACCTCGCCCACATTCGCCAGAATCTGGTGCCCGCCATTCAGAATACGCAGTTTCAGTGTTTCATATGCGTGTACGTCCTTGGTGATCGTAACGCCGACATTCTCCAACATTGGCCGCCCGGCGCAGAAATCATCCTCAATCACCCATTGGCGGAAATTCTCGTGTGACACCGGAACGCAGTCTTCAATTCCTAGGGCTCGAGCCTGCGACCGAACTTGATCAGAGGTGGCGGGAACAATGCAATCCACCATTGAATTCGGAAACGCCCCGTTCTGATCGATCCAATCCGCAAGATCAGGGTCCGTCCGGCGCGCCAGTTCAACAACACAGTTGCGCAAGATAGTACCGTTGCCCTGAAGGTTGTCACAACTTAATGCCGTAAAGGGCAGATGCCCGGCGGCACGGCGGTTGCCAAGTGCCGCCACAATGGCACCAAAGACCGTGCGAGGCTGTTGCGGGTTTTGCACGTCGTGTCGAATATCATCGTGATCCACGTCGAAAACACCCGACTTGGCATCCAGAAAATAGCCACCTTCCGTTACGGTAAGGGACACGATCCGAATGGCGGGATCGGACATTTTCCGGATCAGAGGCGCATTTTCGGGTTCAATGGGCAGATAGTCCATCAACGGACCGATGACTTCGGCCGAAACACCGGACGGGTCAAGCTCGATCAAAGTTGTCAGACAGTCCTGCCCAATCAGCTTTTCGCGCATGTCCGCGTCATAAGCCCGAACGCCCGCCCCGATGATCGCCCAGTCCAGGGCCTGCCCTTTTTGCATCAGCCTGTGGATGTACCACGCCTGATGCGCACGGTGAAAATTCCCAAGCCCAATATGAACAATTCCAGGGGTCAGGTCTTCACGCCGGTATCCGGGTATTTTGACATCCGCAGGAAGCGATCCGAGGCGTTCGAGGCACAGCTCTACCGGTGTTATGTCCGCCAAAGGGGTCATCAGCTCATCCAGTTTCCGCCATCGACATTGTAAGTCTGGGCCACGATGTATTCCGCTTCATCAGACGCCAAAAACACCGCCATCCCGGTTAAATCCTCGGCCCGTCCCATACGGCCGAACGGTACCGCTGATGCAACTTCACGCTTCTTCTGCCCCGGTTTTTTATTTTCGTACTTCGCAAAGAAGGCGTCGACGCCGTCCCAATGCTCTCCATCAACAACACCGGGTGAGATCGCATTCACATTTATCCCGTGAGCGATCAGATTGAGCCCCGCTGACTGCGTCAAAGATATTACGGCAGCCTTGCTGGCGCAGTAAACGGCGACCAAAGGTTCGCCACGCCGACCAGCCTGTGAGGCCAGATTTATGATCCGGCCTTTGACATTGGCGTCGATCATGTGCCGCGCAACGGTCTGCATTGTAAACAAGGTGCCCGAAACATTGATATCAAAAACGCGCTGGTAATCGGAGCGGTCGATTTCGATGATTGGCGCTGCTGAGAAAACGGCAGCATTGTTGATCAGAATGTCAATCTGGCCGAACTGATCCACTGCGCGCGCAACAGCAATGTCGATGCTGTCCTGATCAACAACATTCATTTCGACCGCCATTGCAGCGTCACCGATTTCCGAGGCTGCGGATTGCGCCCGCGCGAAATCTATGTCGGCAATGGCCACACGCGCACCTTCGGCGACGTAAGCTTTTGCGAAGGCCAGCCCGATTCCACGCGCAGCACCAGTGATAAGCGCGGTTTTTCCGTCCAGTCGCTTCATTCGATCCGCAGCCCTTGCGCGTCAAAACGATGAAGCACGTCGGCACGTGGTGTCAGGTAGATGCGGTCGCCATGCCTAAATCCAACCTCTCCGTCTGCTCGCACCGTGATTGTTTCCGCCAGACCGGTTTCATGTATGTGGAAAAACGTATCTGATCCAAGATGCTCGGACACGCCTACAACACCGCTCCAGGTTCCGTCGCTCTCGGACACAGCAATATGTTCGGGGCGGATGCCGATTGTATGTGCGCCGTGTTTTGCAGCTTCTTCGCCTTCGATAAAGTTCATCCTGGGCGAACCGATGAACCCGGCGACAAAAAGGTTTCGTGGCGTACGATACAGGTCCAGCGGGCTTCCGACCTGCTCGATCACACCAGCCTGAAGCACGACGATCTTGTCGGCCATCGTCATTGCTTCAACCTGATCATGGGTCACATAGATCATGGTGGTCGCCAGCCGTTCGTGCAACTCGCTGATCTCCAACCGCATGCCAACGCGCAGCGCAGCGTCCAGGTTGGACAGCGGCTCATCGAACAAGAACGCTGCGGGTTCACGGACAATGGCACGCCCGATAGCAACGCGCTGACGCTGGCCACCGGACAGCTGGCCGGGGCGGCGATCCAGATAGTCGGTCAGGTTCAGAACCTGCGCGGCCCCTTTCACACGTTTGTCGATTTCGGCCTGATCCAGTTTTGCCATGCGCAAGGGAAAGGCGATGTTCTTGCGAACGGACATGTGCGGATACAAGGCATAGGACTGGAACACCATCGCCAGACCGCGTTTTGCGGGTGGTACGTTTGTCGCGTCGGCCCCGTCAATGTCGATGGAACCTGACGTGATGTCCTCCAACCCCGCAATCAGACGCAGCAAAGTGGACTTGCCGCAACCCGATGGCCCGACGAACACCGTGAACTCTCCGTCTTCGATGGTCAGATCCAGTGGCGGGATAACCTGCACGTCGCCAAAGCTTTTGGTCACGGACCTGAGTTGAATACGTCCCATGATAAGTTTTCCTTATTTCACAGCGCCAAAAGTCAGGCCGCGGACAAGTTGTTTCTGGCTAAACCAGCCAAGGATCAGGATCGGTGCAATCGCCATTGTCGAAGCCGCGCTGAGCTTGGCAAAGAACAGGCCCTCGGGGCTGGAATAGCTGGCGATAAATGCGGTCAGCGGGGCCGCGTCAACGGCTGTCAGGTTGAGGGTCCAGAACGCCTCGTTCCAGGCAAGAATGAAGTTCAGCAAAACAGTCGAAGCGATGCCCGGTACAGCCATGGGTGTCAGGATGTGCAGGATTTCCTCTTTCAGTGTCGCCCCGTCCATCCGTGCGGCTTCAAGGATTTCACCGGGAATTTCACGGAAGTAGGTGTAGAGCATCCAGACGATGATCGGCAAGTTGATCAGCATCAACACGACGACCAGTCCACCTCGTGTATCAAGCAGCCCCAGACGGATGAACAGCAGGTAGATCGGGTAAAGGACACCGACTGCCGGCAACATCTTGGTAGAGAGCATCCAAAGCAGAATGTCCTTTGTTCGTTTCGAAGGAACGAACGCCATTGCCCATGCTGCCGGTACGGCAATGATCACACCCAACAGGGTTGACCCACCTGCAATGATGACCGAGTTCCAAAGGAAACGCATGTAATTCGAGCGTTCCTGTACGACAGCATAGTTCTCAAGCGTCCAGTCAAAGTTCAGGAACAGTGGCGGGCTCGCAATGGCCTGCGCTTCGGTTTTGAAGCTGGTCAGGATCGTCCAGAGGATCGGGAAAAAGATCAGCAGACCGACGGCCCAAGCCAGGGCTGTGTTCAGCGACTTGCGTTGGATTGTGACGGAGCGGGCCATGGTTTTATCTCCTCACGCGTCCAGGTTCTTGCCGACAATGCGCATCAGGAAGACCGCAACGATATTGGCGAGAATGATTGCATAGACACCTCCGGCTGATCCGAGACCGATATTCTGGCTTTCCAAAACGCGCTGGAAGATCAGGTAGGTGAGTGTACGGGTGCCGAACGCGCCACCTGTGGTGACGAAAATCTCGGCAAAGATCGAAAGCAGAAAGATTGTCTGGATCAGGATTACGATTGTGATTGCACGGCTCAGGTGCGGCAGAATGATGTGGTAGAACCGCTTGAGCGGCGGCGCACCGTCCATTTCAGCAGCTTCCAGTTGCTCACTGTCCAGCGACTGGATTGCGGTCAAAAGGATCAGTGTCGCAAATGGCAGCCATTGCCACGACACAATCATGACAATTGAGGTCATTGAAGCTTCGGACAACCACGAGACCGGTTCAGCCCCGAAAAAGCGCCACAGATGGGCCAGCAACCCGTTGACCGGGTCCATGAACATGTTTTTCCAGACCAGAGCCGAAACGGTCGGCATAACGAAGAATGGCGCAATGACTAGGATGCGCACCACCCCCTGGCCCCACATCGGTTGATCTAAAAGCATCGCCAGCAGGATGCCCAGAATGACCGTAATCGCCAACACGCCGAGAACAATGACAAGCGTTGCCTGAACGGCGGGCCAGAACGAACTGGACGAAACAAATCGGATATAGTTGTCGAAACCCACCCATCCGAGATCACCGCCCCGCAGGGGAAGATACTTCTTGAAGGAAAAATACAGGGTCATCGTCAGCGGCACGAGCATCCAGCCAAGCAGCAGCACCACTGCGGGTGCCATCATCAGGCGTGCAACTGATCTGGAATGTTGAGTTGCCATTGCGCAAGACCTCTCTGTTCAGGCGTAAGACAGCCTGCGAGAAAAACACGAATTGTGGAAGTGGGAGCAGGGGACAGAAGATCTGCCCCCCGCTGGGAAGGTTGCCTCAGTACCCTGCGGCTTCCATCTCTTCTGCTGTGAAGGCCTGCGCTTTGGCAAGCGCCTCATCCACTGTTTGCTGCCCGGCATAAACGGCCGAGAATTCCTGACTTACCTGTGTGGCAATCCCTGCAAATTCCGGAATGGCCACGAATTGGACACCGGTATAGGGCGTCGGCTGCACACAGCAATTCTGCGGGTCAGCCTTCAGGATCGATTCCAGAGTCATTTTTGCGAATGGGACTGCCTTGTAGTTGTCATTCTCATAAAGCGAGGTCCGCGCGCCCGGAGGTACATTGGCCCACCCTTCGTTTTCTGCCACCAGCTCGATGTAGTCTTTCGAGGTTGCCCATTCGATGAACTGCTTGGCCGCATCTTCCCGCTGAGTTCCCGCCGGGATCGCCAGCGCCCAAGCCCAAAGCCAATTGGCGTGCTTGTCGACGCCTTCCGAATTTGGTGCAAGTGCGAAGCCAACTTTGTCAGCTACGGTTGAGTCTTCCGGATTTGTCACAAAAGACGCGGCAACGGTGGCGTCAATCCACATGCCGCACTTGCCTTGCTGGAACAAAGACAGGTTCTCGTTGAAACCGTTAGTGGCATAGCCAGCCGGGCCGGATTCACTCATCATGTCGACGAAGAACGTCAGCGCCTCTTTCCACTCGGGCTGATCGAACTGGGGCTTCCAGTTTTCATCAAACCAGCGCGCACCGAAGGAATTGCCGGTTACGGTGATAAAGGCACCACCTTCACCCCAGCCCGCCTTACCGCGCAGGCAGATGCCGTTGATGTCGTTGTCGCGATCAGTCATGGCAGCCGCAGCTTCACGGATGAATTGCCATGTTGGTGCTTCTGGCATTTCCAGACCGGCCTTTTCCATCAGGTCGGTGCGGTACATGATCATCGAGCTTTCGCCATAAAAAGGCGCAGCATAAAGCGTGCCATCATGGCTCAACCCGCCTGCCATCGCAGGCAGCAGATCACCAACATCATATTCATCGGACAAACCGTCCAGCGGTACCAGCCAGCCGTTCGCACCCCAGATCGGGGTTTCGTACATGCCGATGGTCATGATGTCGAACTGACCGCCTTTGGTGGTGATGTCGGTCGTGACGCGCTGACGCAAAACGTTTTCTTCCAACGTCACCCATTCGACATCAATGCCTGTCGCATTGGTGAAGTTGTCTGTGTAGCCCTGCATCCGGATCATGTCACCATTGTTGACGGTCGCGATCGTGATGGTTTCCGCTTGGGCTGCTGCCGTAACGACGAAAGTCAACGCAGTCGCCGCACGAAGTGCGTTCTTCAAATACATCCCTGTCCTCCCTGAGCTTGGATGCTGTACAGAGACCCTAGTTTATAAATTGTCGCGGCGTCAATATAAACTTTACGCGCGTTAACTTTTAGTTCATGCAGATTCCCTCAAGACAAGCCGTGCCGGAAATAGAGTTTCCGTCCGATCGTCAAATTTTCCCCCGCTTTCAATGAGTTCAAACAAGGTATCCACACTGCGCCCAGCCACGTTGTCATAATCATGCGCAGCTGTTGTCAGCGATGGGCACGTAAATTTTGCAAAGGGGTGGTCGTCATTTGATGCGACGCGGAGTGAGCAATCTTCTTTTCGCCCAACCCGAATCCCCTGCTCATAACAGGCTGCCAGAAATCCGATCGCAAGGCGGTCATTGCTGCACAAAACCGAGTTCGTCCTGAGAGCGCCTTTCTCCAACACTCTCAAAGCACCTTGATGCCCAATCTCTTCAAACGCCCAGCCTTCGCCATCAATTTTAATGACATCGGGCTCGAACCCCAGACGTTCCATAACCTCTATATATGCCTTGCGTCGCTTGTTGGCGTTTGGGTTTGCTGGCGTGCGCATTTCAAAGAAAGACGGAGGTTCACCCGTCCGGGTCATGTATTCCACGGTTTGGGACACAAAACTGAAATTGTCCGATCCTATAAAGGCTGCACCCAAACCTTCGAGGTTGCTGTCAAACAGAACCGTTGGCACCTCGGCGCAAAATTTCTCGATGTGAGCGCGGTCCGACCCGCGACCCAAAGGGGCAAAAAGTACTCCGGCCGGCTTGAGCGACCGCAGGCTGTCGAGTATTTCGTTCTCGAGTTCCTGCTCACCGTGCGAGCTGAATAGAGATGGACGATACCCGGCGGCAATACAGCTCTGCTCAAGGTATCTGGCCATCTCGGCAAAAAACGGATCGGCTAGATAGGGAACAACGATGCCGATATTCTTGGTCAGCTTTCGATTCTGGTTCACCGCATAGATATTCGGACGGTAATCGAACTTTTCCAAAGCTTCTTCGATACGCGCCCGCGTAGAGGAACGAACGCTTTCCGGGTCGTGAAAATATTTGGAAACCGTTGGCCGAGAAATCCCGCTCAGGGCCGCGAACTCCTCCATATTTCTTATTTTTGCCATACCTACCCGCTTGCGGAACTCTTTCGCTTTGACCTTACATCTTCTTTACGCGCGGCAATAAATCAATAGGCTGCCGTATCCGCGCGAATGGTAAGACGCGTGGCGCCAACGCCGAACAGCCGAAAACCTCCTGATCAAGTCGCGGCGTTTTGGACTTGAGCCCAATATATCGACCCCCAGCGCAACCACCTTGGTCGTCAGGTCTGTTCAGGCTCATTTTGCTTCCCGGCAGTACCTTCTGCGACGTCCTTGTAGTCGTCATGAATGCCGTAAGAAGCGAAACCGGATAGCGTTTCAGAAATCTGTTCATCGGTCAGGATTACCGGACCGAGGGCCAAGGAAAGGTAATATTGCCGGGCAATGGTTTCCAGCTCAACCGCGCGCCACATGGCCTTGTCCAGGTCCTCACCCATGGCAATGGACCCATGATTGCCAAGCAAACAGGCGGTTCGGTCTTGCAGCGCTTCGATCGCCAGCTCCGACAGATCGGGCGTTCCAAAGCGCGCATAGGGTGCGCAGCGAACATTAGTACCACCGAAAGCCGCGACCATGTAATGCGCTGCCGGGATCTCTTTGTGTGCAATCGCCAGCGCCGTGCAATAGGTCGGATGTGCATGGACAACAGCGCCCATATCGGGGCGGGTCTTGAGGATGTCGAAGTGGAACCGCCATTCGGTCGAAGGTTTGAGCGGGCCATCCCAAGTCCCATAGTCTCCATCAAATGGCATTGAGACGATCATCTCTGGGGTCAGCTTGTCATATGGCGTCGCCGAAGGTGTGATCAGCATCCGGTTCTCGTATCGGGCCGAGATATTGCCGGATGTTCCCTGGCTAAGACCACTGGAATTCAGAAAAAGGCATTTCTCGATAATCGCCTCACGGATTCCGCGTTCCTTGTCATCCATCTTGTGCTCCTGTCCTCGCGCCACTCCGGCAGAATGGACCAGCCTTAGTTATCAGAGGTCGCACCATCAGGCGACAAGCCCAACCTCGCAATTGCATTGTCCAAAGCCAACCCGAAAACCTGCGCCTGAGGTGACAGGACCTGGTCAGGCCGACGCATCAGCCCAACGGGCCCGCGTGTGATCGACGCATCAAACGGCAGCGCTACAAGGTGGCCATCGCTGATTTCATTGGCGACCACCCCTGCCGAGATAATCCAGATCGCATCGGTCTGTCGGGTATACACCCGTCCGAAAGCACCCGAGACAGTTTCCAGACGATCTTCGATTTCACCAATCCCATGCGCGATCATGAGGCGATCCACCAAGGGCCGGATTGCCGATCCTTCAGGTGGATAAAGCACTTGCCACTCGGTAATCCGCCTGAGATCGGGGGCTTTCAGCAGCGGGTGATCCGCGCGCACGACGAAGACGACCTTCTCCTCGTAAAGCTGGGTAAAGGAAATGCCCTGCATGGTTTCAGGGCGACCCAAACGCCCGATAACAAGCTCCAGGTCGCCCAGACGAAGACGCTCCATCAAATGGCCATGTGGACCGTCGAAAACGCTCAGTCGGGCATTGCCCGCAAGTTCGGAAAACTCGGTGGCAACGGCTGGCATCAAACGGGCCGCAACCGAAGGCAGCACCCCGACCCGAAGACTGGCCCTGCCGCGCGCTTCGATCTGCTCTACACCAGAAAAGCCCTGCTGCAAAGCGGCCAGCGACATTTCGGCGAAATGCAGAAACACTTCGCCCTGCCGCGTCAGAGAAACACCGGATCGGTTACGGGACAACAGCACAGTGCCCAGAATATCCTCAAGCTCCTTAAGCGTCTTGGATATCGCCGGTTGCGTGAGAAACAGCTTCTCTGCCGCAACTTTCAGGCTTTTCTCGCGACATATCTCAATAAAACATTGAATATGCCTAACTTTGATGCGGCGATCTATCATTACTTTCCAATTATAGCAACTAAGTCCAAGCAGAACTCATTTTACATATCGAGAAATGACGTTCAATTATTAGACACGCGAAATCAGGAGAGCCAACATGCGCGTTCAGGTCGCGATCATCGGCGGTGGACCTTCAGGTCTTTTGCTCAGCCAGTTGTTGCACCGCAACGGCATAGACACCATCGTGTTAGAGCGCAAAACCAGGGAATATGTTCTGGGTCGCATTCGCGCTGGCATTCTGGAAACCGGTTTTGTGGAGCTGATGCGCGAAGCCGGTGTAGCAGATCGGATGGACAAGGAGTGTTTTGTCCATGACGGCACAGTGATCTCGTATGGCGATATCGAATTCGGCATCAACTTTAAAGAGCTGACGGGCAAACATGTGGTTGTTTACGGACAAACGGAAGTAACCCGCGACCTGTATGATGTACGCGATGCGATGGGCGGCAAGATTGCTTTTAACGTCGATGATCTTCAGATTCATGGGGCTGACAGCGATGCACCTTATGTGACGTATCAAGCGGATGGGACCGGACACCGGATTGATTGCGATTTTGTCGCCGGGTGCGACGGGTTTCATGGGGTGTCGCGTCAAACCATCCCGCTGACCGTGCGCCGGGAATACGAAAAGGTCTATCCGTTTGGCTGGCTGGGTGTTTTGTCCGAAACACCCCCGGTCCATGACGAACTGATCTATGCCGGGTCGGAGCGCGGTTTTGCGCTTTGTTCCATGCGCAATGAGAACCTCAGCCGTTACTACATTCAATGCTCGCTGTCTGACAGTGCCGATGACTGGACTGATCAAGCCTTCTGGCAGGAGCTGAAACGCAGGATTCCCGCGCAATATGCTGAGACACTGATCACCGGGCCATCGGTCGAAAAATCAATTGCAGCGCTGCGGTCTTTTGTGACCGAACCAATGCGCTGGGGCCGTTTGTTCCTGTGTGGGGATGCCGCGCATATCGTGCCCCCCACCGGGGCCAAGGGGCTTAACACGGCGGCAAGCGACATCCACTATCTGCACAACGCCCTGCTGCAATTCTATAAAGACCACGACAGCGAAGGCATCGACCGCTATTCCGAAAAAGCGTTGGCCCGAATTTGGAAAGCCGAGCGGTTCAGTTGGTCCACGACCAACCTGTTGCACCGTTTTCCGGAACAGAACGGCTTTGACCTGAAAATGCAGAAGGCTGACATTGATTTCCTGCGCGAAAACAAAGAGGCCCAATCGGTGTTTGCACAAAACTACGTCGGGCTGCCCTACTGATGCAGATTGCGGCGCTGGATAACATTCACCTGCATTGGCGTGAGGATGGCGATCCAGATGGCACGCCTGTGGTGTTTGCCAACTCGCTGGGAACTGACCTGCGCCTTTGGTACAAAGTTTTGCCCTTACTGCCCAAGGGGCTGCGCCTGATCCGGTTCGATCTGCGTGGTCACGGCCTGTCGGAATGCCCTCAGGCGCTTTACAGCTTGGCTGAGCTGACAGATGACGCCGAGGCGTTGCTTGACCATATCGGGGTTCGCGACACGGTGTTTGTCGGCCTGTCGATTGGCGGCATGATCGGTCAGGCGCTGGCTTCGCGCCGACCAGACCTGATCCGCGCCCTTGTTCTTTCCAACACCGCCGCAAAAATGGGGACGGCCCAGATGTGGCGTGACCGGATGGGCGCAATCCGATCGTCCGGCATCGAGTCTGTGGCTGACGCAATTCTGGACCGTTGGTTTGCAGCGGGTTTCAGGGCAACCGATAACGTGCTGCTTTGGCGCAACATGCTGGTGCGTACCCCTGTTTCTGGGTACCTGGGATGCTGCAACGCGATTTCAAATGTTGATCTTGAATCCATGACCTGGGCGCTGCGATTGCCAGTTCTGGCCATCGCCGGATCAGATGACCGCGCCTGCCCGCCCGAACTGGTCCAGCAGACCTGTGCTATGATCCCCGGGGCGCGCTATGCCGAAATACCCAACACCGGGCACCTGCCATGCGTGGAAGCCCCCGCCACCTATGCTGAACACTTGTCCGCATTCCTGATGGAGAACCGCAATGAGTGACAAATACGCGTCCGGTATGCGAGTGCGGCGCAGAATTCTGGGCGATGCCCATGTGGATCGTGCCGAAGCCGCCAAATCTGATCTGGACGGTCCATTTCAGACGCTTATCACCGAAGGCGCGTGGGGCACTGTCTGGGCTTCGGACGGGATCAGCGACCGTGAGAGATCCATGCTGACGCTGGCTTTGCTGGCTGCGTTGGGCAATTTCGAAGAAATCCCGATGCATATCCGCGCCACAGCCCGTACCGGCGCCAGCAAGCAGGATGTACTTGAAGCGTTTCAGCACGTCGCGATTTACGCGGGCGTACCACGCGCCAATCAGGCCCTCAGGCTGGCAAAACAAACGTATGACGAAATGGAACAGGACTGAATGGGAAACGCGCAGAAACCCCAGTTAGACAAAAAGGAAGTGTGATCCGACAATGTTGAAACAAGGTGAATTCTACCAGCGTGACCGCGAGTGGCACCCACCTGCACTGACGCCCGACTACAAGACCAGCGTGACCCGTTCACCGCAATATTCGCTGATCTCGCTGCAAAACTCGATCAGTGAGGTCACCGGCCCGGTTTTTGGCCACAACGATGTTGATCCTCTGGATAAGGACCTGATCTCGAACTATGCGCAGCCCGGTGAAAGCCCGATTGGCGAGCGAATTATTCTGCACGGCAGGGTGCAGGATGAAAACGGACGTCCGGTGCCAAACACGTTGGTGGAAACCTGGCAGGCGAATGCGGGTGGGCGCTATCGCCACAAGAAGGATACCTACCTGGCACCGATCGATCCCAATTTCGGTGGTTGTGGCCGCACCCTGACAGATGAAAACGGGTATTATTTCTTCCGCACCGTAAAACCCGGTGCCTACCCCTGGCGCAATTGGGTGAACAGCTGGCGTCCCGCCCATATCCACATGTCGATATTCGGAACAGGTTTTGCACAGCGCCTGATCACACAATGTTATTTCGAAGGTGACCCGCTGATTGACAGGTGCCCGATCGTGAAAACTATTCCTGACGCCGATGCGATCAGCCGCCTGATTTCGCGGCTCGATATGAATTCAACGATCCCACTGGATACCATCGCCTATAAATTTGACGTGGTCTTGCGCGGTCGGCGCTCGACCCTGTTTGAAAACCGTCTGGAGGGGAACTGAAGATGCAACAGCTGAATTATCTGAAGGAAACCCCCTCGCAAACAGCCGGGCCTTACGTCCATATCGGTCTGGCGCCTGGGGCTGCCGGATTTGAGATCTACAGGCAGGAACTGGGCTGGGATATAGCCGGACCAAATGCCGAAGGTGAGCGTATTCGGGTCGAAGGACTGGTCGTGGACGGGGCAGGATCGCCCATCAAGGATGTTTTGCTCGAGGCCTGGCAGGCAAATGCCAGGGGCGTCTATGCCCATCCTGAGGGCGGCGGCGATGTCGAAGACGGCTTTCGCGGCTGGGGACGCGTCATCACCAATTTTGAAACCGGCGAATGGGCGTTCGACACAGTCAAACCCGGCCCGACACCGGGACGAAACGTGGGCCAGCAAGCGCCTCATATCAACCTTTGGGTCGTTGCCCGGGGCATCAATGTCGGCCTGAATACGCGTATCTATTTCGAGGACGAGGAAGAGGCCAACAGCAAGGACCCGGTCCTTAATCTCATCGAATGGGAACGCCGCCGCGCAACGCTGCTGGCCAGACGCACCAATAGGGACGGTCAAATTGTCTATCGCTTCGATATCAAGATACAAGGCGAAGATGAGACCGTTTTTTTTGATATCTGATTACTTGGTGTTGCCTTTCCAAGGCAGCACTTAATTCAGGAAGTCACCATGACCAAACCTTGCATCATCTGCGTGGCCATCACCGGTTCCCTGCCTACCAAAAACAACAACCCCGCGGTGCCGATCTCGGTTGCAGAACAGGTCGAAAGCACGCAAGAGGCGTTCGAGGCCGGGGCCAGCATTGTCCACGCCCATGTTCGCAACGATGATCAGACGCCCAGCAGCGACCCCGACAAATTCGCTCTCCTGAAAGAGGGTTTGCAAAAACACTGTCCCGGAATGATCATCCAGTTTTCCACTGGTGGGCGGTCAGGCGCCGGTCAGGCCAGGGGCGGAATGCTGCCCCTTGCCCCTGACATGGCGTCGCTGTCTGTCGGGTCGAACAACTTTCCCACCCGGGTGTACGAAAATCCACCCGACCTGGTGGACTGGCTGTCAGCCGAAATGCAAAAATACAAAGTCACGCCCGAGATCGAGGCGTTTGACCTGTCCCACATCCTGCAAGCGATCAGATTGCACAAGGAAGGCAAGCTTTATGGCAAGCTGTATGTTCAGTTTGTCATGGGTGTCAAAAACGCGATGCCGGTCGACAGGGCCGTGTTCGACTTTTACGTGAAGTCCATGCAGGATCGCGCACCGGATGCCGAATGGTGTGCCGCCGGGATCGGTCCAAACCAGATTGTGGTAAATGAATGGGCCATTGCTGCGGGCGGACACACGCGGACAGGTTTGGAAGACAATGTCCGGCTGGATCGGAATACACTAGCGCCTTCGAACGCAACGCTGGTCAATCGCGTGACCGAGTTATGCGCAAAGCACGAACGTCCGGTCGCCACCTGGCAACAGGCCCGCGAGATTTTGGCTCTTTGAGCGCAGGGAGGAATGGCGCCATGACGATTGATATCCGCTCGCTTTATTTCAAAGGCCACACATAGGATGGAACAGCTTTCCACTCATCCCTGGCTCAGCGGGTTGTTTCAGGACCCACAGACCTCAGAGTTGCTGGGTGCAGAGGCTCAGCTGAGACACATGCTGGCCGTCGAGGCCGCATATTCAGAGGCTTTGGCGGCGGTCGGCACCGTACCACCAGAGGTGGCGGAAACCGCGGCAAAACTTATCCGACAACACCGTCCCGACATGCAGGCGCTGCGCGATGGGACGGCATTGGATGGCGTTGTGGTGCCCGCGCTGGTGCGGTCGCTCAAAGCGGCATTGCCTGAACATTGCCACGTCGCGCTGCATAAGGGGATGACGTCGCAGGATGTTGTCGACACCGCTCTGGTTTTGTCAATCAAAGACATTCTGGAGGTGTTTTCGGCCCGTCTTTCAGACCTGATAGATGCGCTTGTGGCGCTGGAGCAGGCATATGGCGAACACGTGATGATGGGGCGAACCCGAATGCAGGCGGCATTGCAGATTTCAGTTGCCACGCGCCTGCGAAACTGGCGGTTGCCATTGGCCGTTCACCAGAAACGCCTGACCGAATTGCAGCCCAGATTGCTTGTGCTGCAACTTGGCGGCGCCGTTGGCGACCGCGTTGGGATGCTCGGATCCGGACAGGCAATCGCAGATCATATGGCCGACAGGCTTGGCCTGGCCAGCTGCAATGCAAACTGGCATACCCGCCGGGACAATCTTGCAGAACTTGCCTCATGGCTTTCATTGATAACCGGATCGCTGGGGAAGATTGGTCAGGACGTGTCGCTCATGGCCCAGCAAGGGGTGGACGAGGTTTCGCTGACAGGTGGCGGCGGATCTTCGGCGATGCCTCACAAGCGCAACCCGGTCCGTGCGGAACTGCTGGTCGCACTGGCTCGTTTCAACGCAACCCAACTGTCGGGCATGCATCAGGCGCTGGTGCACGAGCAGGAACGTTCCGGCGTTGCCTGGACGCTAGAATGGATGATCCTGCCCCAGATGATCCTGGCAACGGGGCAGGCCCTGATCAGCTGTGGTACGTTAGTGCAACAGATCGAACGGATAGGCATCCTGGAGTGACTGCACTGGCCTCTGAGCCCGACGTTACTCAGGCGGTACGTCGACTTGGCGTCACCGGTTTTGCCGCAGTAACTTATATATGTCAGCATCAGTGGAGATGGCGTCTTGACTACACTGACAGTTGGGCGAACTGCTGAAACGGACGGATTTCGACAAGGCCGCCGAAACCGCCGACGGCAACGAACAGGCGTCAGGCCTGCCGCGAAAAGATTGCCGATATTTCGGCAGAGATCGCCTCAACCACTTTTTCGGGCTGGGAAAAGCTGCGCGTCTTGAGCCGCATCATGGTCAGGTCGATCAAGGCGGTCGGAAAGCCGAGATCGGAAAGCTCGACCAGGGTTCCATTCGCTAACTGGTCTTCGATGGAACTTCGTGGCAGCCATCCGACACCCAGCCCGTGCTCAATGCATTTGGCGATCGTCTGGGTCAGGCCCGAAACGATCTTTAACGAGACCCTTTGCGGAATTTGCGGCAACAGCACCGAGCGGGTGAGATCACCCATAAAGACGTTGGATGGATAGCAGATGATCGGCAACACCTCGTCCCGCTCGCTACGCGCCTGAAACTCCTGCAACATCCCCGCGGCTGCCACGGGAACGAACCCGTCCTTGCCGACAAGTGCGCGATGCACCAGATCCTTTGGCGGGTTTAGCCTGCGGGTTTCAGCCTCGTAGGAGAAGGCAACCATGACCTCTTCGGTCATCAGCATCTGAAAGCAGGTTTCCTGATTGGCCGACCGCAGCCGCAAGTCGTGAGATGCCAGCGTGTCGCCGAACGCGGCAAGCGCCCGAGGCAGGATGTTGGCCGAGATCGAATGCAATGCGGATATCCGCAATGGTTCAGCGGACGTGATCGCAAAAGCGTCGGAAAGCCGGTTGAGGCCGACGAGTGCTGCTTCAAGCTCCACCTGTAGGGACCTGAGCTGATAGGTCGGGCCTGACGGTCGTCGCGACCGGTCCAACAGTTCAGTGTCAAACAGATGCTAAAGGGCCTGAAGTCGCCTGGAATAGGCGGATTGCGAAGAAATGCGGCTATGCGCGGCAAGCGAAACGCTTTCGGCGCGGATCAGCGCGAGCAGATCGAGTATTGAGTCTTTGTCCACGGCGACACATTAGCATGCAGTTTCTGCATATAAACTTGCCTAAATAGCGATACAAATTTCAGATAGCGCATGTATTGAGTAATGATAATGCGAGTCCGTCGGGGTGGTGCGCAGTATTCGGCGTGATGGATGGGGGCTAGGGTGCAGCCCCGGCGGATCAAAGATGGTTGCGGAAACTGCACCATATGAAAGCTATAGCCTAATAGAGACAGACTTTTGGGAGGAGACGAAAATGAAGCACATGCTTGCACAAGTGACCGTCACGGCGATTCTTCCCCTTGCGGGTCCGGCCTTTGCCGATGCCGGCGAGAGCCCGGTATTGCAGCGCATTCAAGAACGCGGCGTGGTCAGTATCGGCCAAAGGGAAACCTAGATCCCTTTCTCCTGTATCGGCCCTGTTAACAAGCCGATCGGTTATTCGATCGACCTGTGCCTGAAGATTGTCGATGCGATCAAGGCGGAGCTTGGCGTAGACAATCTGGAGGTCCACTATGTGCCGGTCACCGGCCAGACCTGCATCTCACTGATGCCAATGGCACGATCGACATGGAATGCGATACCACCAACAACAACCTGACCCGCCAGTTGCAGGTGGAATATCCGCCCACGACCTTCCTCACCGGCACCAAGATTGCCTCTAAGACCGGGTCGGGCATCACCGAGATCGAGGATCAGGAAGGAAAGGTCATTGGCCTGTCTGCGGGCACGACCAACGAAAAGGCGATCAAGGCCATCATCGAAGAAAAGGGCCTGAACGTCGAGATCGTACCGGTCAAAGATCGCAGCCAGGGCTGGCTGGCGCTGGAAACGGGCCGCATCGACGCCTATGGCTCGGACGATGTTCCGCTCTATGGCCTGATCTCAAAGGCGTCCGATCCGACTGGCTATCAGGTCACCGGGCGGTACCTGTCCTTCGATCCCTATGCCCTGATGATGCAGCGCAACGACTCCACATTCGAACGTCTTGGACGTACGGTCATGGCCGGTCTGATGCGCTCTGGTGAGATCAAGGAGATTTACGCCAATTGGTTCGAGCCGGGCCCGACAAACATCGACATGCCGCTTTCCGATACACTGGCGACCGCGTTCGAAATTCAGGCACTGCCAGAATAAGCAACAAAAGAAGGGGCGGGTACATCCGCCCCTCCCCAGCTGCGGCAGGGGGATGACATGATCTATAATTGGGACTGGGGGCATTCTGTTCCGCGAGCCCTATTTCGGCTGGACCATAGTTATCTCGCTTCTGGCCAGGACAATCGCTTTTTCGGTGGGCTCAGCGCTCGGTGTCTTCCGCACCTCATCCAGCCCGGTCCTCAGGGCCGTTGGCACCACCTATGTAGAGATCTTCCGCAATGTTCCGCTGCTGGTACAGCTGTTCCTGTGGTACTTCGTTTTCCCCGAAGTCCTGCCGGATGACTGGTCGCGTTAGGTCAAGCGCGACATGCCCTTCCCGGCACTGACCACCGCCATTGTCGCTATCGGCCTTTATACCGCCTCGCGTGTCTACGAACAGGTCCGTTCGGGAATCGAGGCCGTGGGCCGTGGCCAGCGCCAGGCAGGCCGCGCCATCGGCATGACCGAAGTGCAGGTTCATCGATATATTCTTCTGCCCAATGCCTACCGCATCATCACCCCGCCGCTGACAAGCGAGTTTTTGACGATCTTCAAGAATTCCTCGCTAGCGCTGACCATCGGTGTCGTCGAACTGACGGCGATGACACGACAGATCGAGGAATATACGTTCCAGGGGTTTGAAGCCTTCACCGCAGCAACTGTGGTCTACAGCCTTGTCACCTTCACGGTGATGGCGGTTATGCGACGGGTCGACAAGATGACCGCCCTGCCCGGCACCTTCGCGAAAGGGGCTGTGTGATGACACTCGATTTTTCCGTCATTTCCGCCAATGGCGAACTGCTGTGGGACGGCATGAAAATGACCTTCCTGCTGACGGGCCTCGCAGTGGTCGGGGGTATCGTCCTTGGCACGGTCCTTGCCCTTCTGCGCATCGCAAAGGTACCGGTTCTGGGCCAGTTCGCTGCGGCCTATGTCAACTTCTTCCGCTCGCTGCCGCTGATCCTCGTGATCTTCTGGCTCTTCTTCCTTGTGCCGCTTATCGTCGGGCGACCTGTCGGCGCCTTCTCCTCGGTTCTCGTGGCAATTATCCTGTTTGAGGCCGCCTATTATTCCGAGATCATCTGGGCCGGCATCAACTTTGTCCGCCCCGGACAACTGGCCGCCGCGCGCGCCATCGGCCTCACCTACAGCCAGTCGATGCGCTATATCGTGCTGCCTCAGGCCTTCCGGGCGATGACGCCGATCCTGCTGACACAGGCGATCATCCTCTTTCAGGACACATCGCTCGTCTATGTCGTCGGCCTGCGCGATTTCCTTGTCAGTGCCGAGATCGTTGCAAACCGTGACCAGAAGCTGGTGGAAATGTTCCTCTTCGTCGCTGCGGTCTACTTCACCCTCTGTTTCCTCGCCTCCATGGGCGTCCGGTATCTGCAAAAAAGGCTTGCCACATGATCGAGATGAAGAATGTCAACAAATGGTACGGCAAGACCTTTCAGGTTCTGAAGAACTGTACCCTCAGCGTCGCCAAAGGTGAGGTGATCGTGGTCTGCGGCCCTTCTGGTTCGGGCAAGTCCACGCTGATCAAAACGGTGAACGGGCTTGAGCCGATCAATGATGGCGAGATCACCGTCGCGGGCACCTCGATCACCGCGAAATCGACAAATCTCGACAAGATGCGCTCCAAGATCGGTATGGTCTTTCAGAATTTTGAGCTGTTTCCCCATATGAACGTGACCGAGAACATCAAGATCGGCCAGATCAAGGTGCTGGGGCGCGATCCGAAAGAGGCGGAGGAAAAGGCGCTCGCACTTCTTGAGCGCGTGGGCCTGACGGAACATGCGCAGAAATACCCCTCTCAGTTGTCCGGCGGCCAGCAGCAGCGGGTGGCGATTGCCCGCGGCCTTGCGATGGAGCCGATGGCAATGCTCTTTGACGAACCAACATCGGCGCTCGACCCAGAGATGATCAACGAGGTTCTGGACGTCATGGTGGAACTGGCCAAGGAAGGCATGACGATGATGGTCGTCACGCATGAGATGGGGTTTGCCAAGAAGGTGGCCGACCGCGTGGTCTTTATGGACCATGGCGAAATCGTCGAAGACGCGCCCTCGGCCGAGTTTTTTGGTTCCCCGCGAAGCCCGCGTGCTCAGGATTTCCTTTCCAAGATTCTCAGCCACTGAAGCAGATCCGGATGTCTACAGCTGGCCAATTTATCTTCTAATCCGGACCTAGATGCCCGAAAACACGCGCGGCGGAGCGACGTACGCCGCGCATTTGCGGACGAAGACTATGTTGCCAACTTTAAAATACAGTTGGGGAGCATAGGTGATCTGACGTTTGTTCCCATAAAACAGTTCGTTAACAGTTCGCAACTTGATCACATTGAAGCCCTGTCACTTCCCCAAGGATACAGTCTTGCACGCTGTTAACTTATAACCCCGGTACACTCTGTCCAGAACATGACTGAACGCGGCGTGCAGGTGGGCCGCGTCCTTTCTTAGCCGCTCATTCGTCAAAAGCTTGAAACTAATCTGCGGCGATTACTGTCTTTGCCCGACCTATAACGCCTTCAAATTTTGACGTAGGCTTCCGCTCGGTTATCAGGAAGTCACTTGCCGAAAGAGCTGGAAGATGCAAGGCCGGTTTGGGTTCGGATGCCTGGAACTTGGTCGAGTCCACTGCCATGAAACATCGTTCGCTGATCGCCTTCATTGCGACCGCAATATCGACTTCGCATTGTTCGAACACCAAAAAACCCTGTTTCGGATGCACACGCGACGCCGACAGGATCGAGTATTCCACCGACATATTTGCAATAACGTCAAAGGCCGCGCGGTCGAACGCTGCGCCGTCATGATTTCTAAGCTGTGTGCCCGCCATAAATACCCGGTTGCCGTTCCCCATCGCCAGAGTTGTTGCAATGAACGCTGAATTCGTCACCACGGTAAGATCTCTGCGCGCCTTGAGAGCCTGAGCCACAAAACCCGACGTAGATCCTGTATCAATAGCAATGGACGCGTTATCAGGCACAAGGTTCAAAATGGACTTTGCAATGGCGACTTTCGCCGCGCGGTTGGTTGTCATACGCGCGATGAAAGGGGGATCCAGAACCTTTTGGGTGCTGACCAACGCGCCGTGAACCTTGTCGATGTGCCCCGCATCCACCAACGGCTTCACAATTCGACGGATTGTCTGATCGGAAACGTTAAGCCTCTGCGCCAGGTCCATGACCGAGATTCGGCCATGAATGTTAACCGCGCTTAGGATGTCCTTTTCGTATTTCGACATTCAGCCACTCGGATGTTGGATTCTAACAGGATGAATTGTTGATACCTCTTTAAATCAACATATTTCAACACTCTTTTTTAATTTTTGTTGATTTCTGTTGGTCGATACGATGATCTGGCATCAAATTTGTCGACAGGGGCGAGGCCATGACAACCCATTCTGCAAAACACCTTATTATTGGCGGCGGCATCATCGGATGCTCAATCGCCTATCATCTGGCCCGGGCAGGTGAGACGGATGTCGTCCTTCTGGAAAAGGCATCTCTGACAGAGGGTGCAACATGGCACGCTGCCGGGCTGGTTGGGCAACTGCGGTCTTCCCGCAATACGACCCGGATGCTGAAACGATCGGTCGCGCTCTATGACCGGCTGGCCGACGAGACCGGTATGGAGTTCGACTGGAAGAAAGTCGGCAGCTTGCGGCTGGCGGCAACCAAGGAACGGCTGCTGGAGGCAAAACGTCTGGCGACAATGGCACGCAGTTTTGACCTGGAGATGGAAATCATCTCACCAGCCGAAGCGAAAGCCCTGTTTCCCTATATTGATGCCGACGGGTTAGAGGGGGCTGCCTTTATTCCATCGGATGGCCACGTTGACCCCGCTGGCCTGTGTCTGGCGATTGCAGCCGGTGCGCGGAGCCACGGCGCACAGATCAGGCAGGGGGTGAAGGTCGAGGATTTCGAAATCCGCAATGGCCGCATAACCAAAGTGATGACAACCAACGGCGACTATGAGGCGGAAACCGTTGTGCTGGCCTCGGGCATGTGGAGCCGTGAACTGGCCGCAAGACTGGGCGTCGTGGTGCCAGCCTGCGCTGTCGAGCACCAATATGTCGTAACAGAACCGTTGCCAGAGCCGGAATTGGTCAAGGGCCTGCCCACGCTGCGCGACCCTGAGCGTCTGGTCTATTACAAGCCCGATGCTGGCGGGCGTCTGGTCATCGGAGGTTACGAAGACGACACATTGCCATTTGGAGAACGGGGCATTCCCGGAGAGTTCGTGCGCCAGTTGCTACCGGACAATCTTGACCGTTTCGCGCCGCTGGCTGAACTTGCCGGTGTCGTCACGCCTGTCGTGAACCAGGTCGGCATCCGGCAAATCATCAATGGACCAATCCCCTACTCCGCCGATGGTGATTTTGTCATGGGCTGGGCCCCTGAGGTTAAAAACCTGATGCTCTCGACCGGGTTCCTCTACGGTATTGCGGCTGGCGGGGGCGCGGGGGAAATGATCGCGGAATGGATTCTGAACGGGCGTCCAAGCCTGGATCTTTGGCCATTGGACGTGCGGCGGTTCAGCCCACATCATGCGACCAAGGCCTTTATGTATCCCCGAGCCGTCGAACATTACGCGCATCACTACAAGATGCGCTATCCGGGCCAGGAGGCCGAGACCGCACGCAATTTGCGACTGTCTCCGCTATACAACCGATTGAAAGAACACGGGGCGGTCTATGGGTCAAAGAACGGGTGGGAGCGGCCCTTGTGGTTTGCGCCAGCTGGGGTCGCCCCAGTGGATCAGCTCGATTTTCTCAATCCCGGTTGGAATGTCTTCGCGGCCGAAGAACACCGCGCTGCCCGCGAAGGTGTCGTTCTGATCGACCAGTCGAGCTTTTCCAAGTTCGAACTGATCGGCTCTGGCGCGTTGGGTGTGTTGCAACACCTGGCGGTCTCAAACATGGACAAGCCGGATGGCAGCGTAATCTATACCCAGCTTTGTAACGACAAAGGCGGCGTCGAGGCGGATGTCACCATCACCCGCCTGAGGCGCGACCATTTCTATATCGTGACCGGCGCCGGATTCGGGGTGCACGATTCCGACTGGATCCGACGCCATCTGCCGCAAGACGGATCGGCACATCTGATCGAGGTTACCTCATCCCGGGCGGTGATCAATATCTGCGGACCAAAAGCGCGCGACGTCCTGCAGGCGGTAACCGAAGAGGATATCTCAAACGCTGCGTTTCCCTTTGCAACAGCGCGCGACATTACGGTCGGAGCAGCAAAAGTGCGTGCGGTGCGCATCGGCTATACCGGCGAATTGGGCTGGGAACTGCACATCCCAACCGAATTTGCACTTCATGTCTATGATCAGCTTTGGAAGGCAGGACAGGCCTATGGCATCCGCGACATTGGCTACCGGACCATAGACTCGCTGCGCCTGGAAAAGGGGTATCTTTACTGGAGCACCGATATCACCCCGGACTATACACCTGTAGAAGCGGGCCTGAGCTCTCGCGTCCACCTGAAATCCAAGGGAAGTTTTTTCGGGCGCGATGTTCTGGAGGGCCAGAAATCCAATGGCGCAGCACAGAAACTCTGTACCTTCGTGACCGAGGAAAAACTGCCGATGACCGGGGGGGAAACCATCCTGCACAATGGCGTAACCGTTTCGCGCGCCAGCAGCGGTGGCTATGGGCACCATGTCGGGAAAACGATCATCTACGGCTATCTTCCGGTGGCGCTGATGGACCAGACGGAATTCGAACTCGAATTGTTCGGAGACCGCGAACAGATCCACCGGGTGGATGGGCCTCTGTACGATCCGACCAATGAGCGGCTAAAAGCCTGAGGGGGAGGGCAGAAAATGACTGACGGAAACACTGATCGTGTCCTGAGTGAACTTCGCAACCTGAAAGGTTTTGAGGAAATCTCAGCACAAGACAGCAAAATCAAACGGCTGGGTGGGTTGACCAATCTGGTCTACAGAGTGGAAACCGGCGGGCACTCCATGATCGTTCGTATCCCCGGAGATGGCACCGCGGATTACATCGATCGCGGCGTTGAGATTCACAATGCCAGGGTCGCAGCCGAAGCTGGTATCGGTCCTGCTGTGCTTTGGGCGGATGCAGATACCGGTGTGATGATCAGTGATTGCATTGACGGTATCGTCACCATGACACCCGAGCTTTTCGCAACGCGCACCGGAGCGGCCGCACGTGCCGGGCATGCCCTGCGGCAACTACACGAGTCACCCCGCCCTTTCGAATTTCGGTTCGAACTTTTTTCGATGATCGATGAATATCTGAAAGTCCTGTCAACAAAGGATATTTCCCTGCCCGAAGGCTATACAGAAATTGTCGCGGAAGCTGCGCCGATCAAACAGCTGCTGCAAGACAGGCCGGGCATGCTGGTTCCCAGCCATTGCGATCCGCTTTGCGAGAATTTTCTCGACAACGGTGACCGTATGTGGATCGTGGATTTCGAGTATTCCGGCATGAATGATGCCCTTTGGGACCTCGGCGATTTGTCGGTCGAAGCCGGGCTGACCGAGGCGCAAGAAATCGAGATGCTGACGTCCTATTTCGGCGCGGCACCAACAGCGGCTCAATTCGGGCGAATGGTGATCTACAAGGCGATGTGCGATCTTCTGTGGACACTCTGGGGCTTGATCCAACATGCCGATGATAACCCCGCCGAAGATTTCTGGGCCTATGCAACGGGTCGGTTCGACAGGTGCAAGGCATTGATGTTTGATCCTGCTTTCGCAGCGCATGTTCAGGCAGTTGCGACCGAATAAAGCAGATGGATAAGTTGTGTTGATTTCCGCTGAGAAGTGACCCGGTATTTTCACCGAGATTTGACCCACCTTTGTTTATGTCTCAGCGTTTATGTTGTGGTCAAT
>NZ_JBQFXM010000017.1:0-57435 GCF_056540845.1 Ruegeria sp. AL2 | reverse complement strand
CGGCGAAGACGGCAACTCCGAAGTCGAAGCCCGCGTCCGCGCCCAGGTCGCAGATCTCTGCAACCGCTTCCCCATCTACCCGAACTTGTAAACGTTTAAAAAGTAAAGAAAACGGCGCTCTTGAGGCGCCGTTTTTTGTTGTTTGAGCGACCGCTCCGACAAAAGAAGATCAGGTCAAGCGTCAGCTTGGCTGCCTTCTAAAGGTCAGATCAAATCGCGCCACCACAGAAAGACAAGCAGCAGCGCTGTCAGAGCCAACAGGTTGAAAGCCAGCCCCCCCAGCAATCCAAGGAACCAGCCCCACCTGCGATCCGCAAGATTGATGCTTCCCAGATGGTCCTGCACCACATCCGACGCCCTGACGAGCTTTGGGGTATCCAGAATCAACCGCATCTTTGGGTGCGATGCCATCGCCTCGGACCGGGCAAGCACCATGGCCTGCCGGTACACCCGGCGCGGCAGACGTCGTTTTGCCTTTCGAATGGATGCCTCTAGCGTCTTGTCACGCACGCCAAGCTTGGCACGCAGCAACGCCACTGTCTCAGCGATCCGGGTCTGAATGTCTGTGTCCTGCGGCATGGGCTCTCTCCTGCCGCAGCAATCTAGCCTGCGCCACAAAGACCTACAATGGGGCTGGTGATCCGCTGTAGGCGCTTGTATCACGCAAGCTATGCTGAACACGATTGTACATGGCGAACCCACCGCCCGCCCCCCGCTGGTCATAGCACACGGCCTTTACGGATCTGCTCGGAACTGGGGCGTCATTGCCAAAAGGCTTTCAGACGAACGGCAGGTTGTGGCGGTGGACATGCGCAACCATGCCTACAGCATGTGGGACCCGAGCCATGATTATCCCCATCTGGCACAGGATATCGCCGAAGTCATAGAACAGATCGGCGGCGTGGCGGATGTTCTTGGGCATTCCATGGGTGGAAAGGCTGCTATGACGCTGGCTCTGCGGCACAATGGGTTGGTGAACAAGCTGGTGGTCGCCGACATTGCGCCGGTTCAATACTCGCACAGCCAAATCCAGTTCATCGACGCCATGCGGGCTGTTGATTTTTCGCGCATCGCCCGCCGGTCGGACGCGGAGATGCAACTGGCCGAACAAGGTGTTGAGAAAGCGTTGCAAAGCTTTTTCACCCAATCGCTGGATATCAAGGGAAAACGATGGCTGCTTAATCTGGATGTTCTGGCAGCTGAGATGCCAAAGATCATGGGCTTCCCCAAGTTGGACGCCACATGGGATGGCCCCGCCCTGTTTCTGTCGGGCGCGGCATCGGATTATGTCCTGCCGGAACACCGCCCTGCAATCCGCTCTCTGTTTTCCGGCGCGCGTTTTGCCAAAATACCCGGAGCCGGGCATTGGCTGCACGCCGAAAAACCACGTGAGTTCGAAGCGGCAGTCCGGACATTCCTGAACGCCTGATCAGGCGCCCCTGTACAACCGCCGGGCCACAATCCAAGACACCGGAGCAGCGATCACAGCCCCGGCAACTGCTGCGCCGACAATTGCGCTGACAGAGACCAATCCAGCAGAAAGCACGGCGATTACGGCAGAACCTGAAATGGCAGTGGCGATCAGTGAATAAAGCATGGCGGCAAGGCGAAACATGGTCGGGTGTTCCTTATGGTGACTTCCGGCCAAACATGTCTCGATTAAAATGTGTTTTGCATTGATTTGCATCAGATGCGGATATCTGGCGCTTCATGAACCTGTGATTTCGTAACCACCGCTGACCCGATCCGCCAGCCCGCCAAGGATGTGGAGCGCGTGAAAACCCAAGTCTTGCGTCGTCAAAGGCACACACGCTCCCATTCACGCTTTTCCCAAAAGGATTAGCACGCGACTTGAGGTAGGTGAACCAACGGCCTTAGGCACCTAGGTTATTGCTCGCGAAACGCGCGCGACATGCTGTCCGACACAGGTTTGGCGATATAAGCTGCAAAAGTTCGTTCTTCGGTTTGGATCATAATTTCCGCAGGCATGCCGGGGGTCGGAACAAAGCCGCTCACCCGATGTAGTTCGTCCGGGGTAAGTGAGATGCGCGCCAGATACACCTCTTTTGGAACGCCAGCTGCCTCTTCAAGCAGCGCGTCGGCTGAAACATAAAAAACTTCTCCGTACAGAACCGGCGTTGTGCGCTGATTGAGCGCGATCAGGCGGACAGAGGCGGTCTGCCCGGTTACCACACTGTCAATCTCGGTGCGCGGGATTTGCGCCTCAATAATCAACGGCGCGTCGGCAGGCAGGATTTCGGCAATGGGTTCGCCCGTTTCGATTACGCCACCTGGCGTATGATAATGCAGGCGAACCACTGTCCCGGTCACAGGGGCCCGCACCACGGCCCGGTCCAGAACATTGCGGGCCTGACGGGATTTTTCGCGCACGCTTTCCAGATCGGCCTCGACCACGCCCAATTCATCCAGTGCTGCCTCGCGATAGGCGGATCGGGTGCGTGTAATCTGTTCCTGGTACTTTAAAAGCATCTGATTGATTTCAGCGGCCTCCGCCCGCAACCGGGCCTGCTGTCCCTCGGCTTCGGCCTGCACACGCCGGATCGTGTTCAATTCGCCCTTTCGAACCAGCCCTTTCTGGAAAAGCTGGTTCTTGGACTCGTATTCCTCCTGCAAGATTTCGGCACGTGTGGCCATGCTGTCCAATTGGGCCTCAAAGCCACTTGCCCGAATCTTCAACGCTTCCATGTTGCGTTCCAATAGCGCCACATCATTCAGCAAGGTCTTGCGCGACACATCAAAGCTGAGCATTTGACCGTCGAGAATGGCCATGACTTCCACGTCTTTGGAGGCCTCGACCAGATCTGGTGTAAAGACCAGACGATCCCGTTCCCCATATTCCGCCAGCAACCGCTCGGTCATCGCCTGCAAGCGCAGTTTGCGGATGAACAGCTCGCGCTCATTGGCCTGGGCCGAGGTCTGATCCAGCGTCATCAGCACCTGACCTGCCTGAACCGATTGCCCCTCAACAACCTTGATGTCTTCGATGATCCCGCCCTCAAGGTGCTGGACGATCTTGTTGCGTCCAGTGGCGACAAAACTGCCCTGCGCAATGACCGCCGCCGCCAGCGGGGCGCTGAAAGACCATACGCCAAAACCGCCGAAACAGACGACCAGCATAATAGTACCGATGACAATAAAACGGTTGATCGAGCGCGGAACTTCCGCATACCAGACGTCTGGTTCACCGGCAGAGTGCCTTACGGGTACGAGGTCATTCATGGTCAGCCCCCCTGTTGCCCTTCAATTCCAGTCCGTTTGCGCGGCCCGTTGATCTGCTGAAGAACCTGCTCCCGCTGCCCAAACAATGCGACGCGCCCATCGGTCAGCAACATGATCTTGTCGACCACGTTCAGCAGCGTCGGTTTCTGCGTAATGACGACCACGGTGATCTTGCTTTCACGCGCCTGTTCAATGGCGCGCCCCAAGGCTTTGTCCCCGGCGACGTCAAGGTTCGAGTTCGGCTCGTCCAATACCACCATTCGCGGGTTTCCAAAAAACGCCCGCGCCAGCGCAATGCGTTGTTTCTGTCCGCCCGATAAAGGCGATCCATCAGCGGCCACCACGGTCTCATACCCCTGCGGCAGGGTTGCGATCATGTTGTGTACATCAGCCAGAACAGCGGCATCGTGGATCTGTTCGTCCGTGGCGTCGGCCCGCATCCGGCCGATATTGTCCTTGATGGTTCCAGGGAACAACTGCACATCCTGTGGCAGATAACCAATGCTTTCGCCAAACTGGCGTGGGTCCCAGTTGCGGATATCCATCAGGTCCAGCCGCACACTTCCCGACGTGGGCAGAACGGACCCGACAAGGGTTTTGCCCAAGGTGGTTTTGCCCGCACCGGAATTGCCGATAATCGCCAGTGTTTCGCCGGGGGTGAGTGAGAAAGTAATCCCGTTCAGAACCACACGTTTGGTTCCGCCGGGGACATAAAGCAACCGCTCTACATCCAACCGGCCTTCGGGTCGCGGCAGGCGCAATTTCTCGTGTTGCAGAGCCGAGGTTGACAGCAGCGCCTTGATCCGCCCATAGGCCGCGCGCGTCAGAAGGTAACTGTTCCACCCTTCAATCGAACCTTCGATGGGCGCAAAGGCGCGCCCGGCAATGATCGAGGCCGCAATCACCATGCCGCCGGTAATCTCTCCCTGCAGTGCCAGAAATGCGCCCCATCCGAGAATGCCAATCTGTGTCAGCAGGCGAACTGCGCGTGAAATCGCCGCGAAGATCACGTTTCGATCCTGCGCGCGTACCTGCCAGGTTAGGGATTGGGCGGTGTCCCGCCCCCAGATCCGCACTGCTTCGGGGATCATGGCCAAGGCGTTGATAATCTGGCTGTTGCGCGACATGGAATCCAGATGCAGGTTTGCCATGGATTGCGCCCTGTTTGCCTCGGCAAAGGGTTTGGCTGTCATTTTCTGGTTGACCAGCGCAATCGTCATCAGGATCAGCGCCGTCACCACGACGATCATGCCCAGTTGCGGGTGCACGAGAAAGATCATCAGAATGAACAGGGGCGCGAATGGCACGTCCAGAAACGAAATCAAAGTTCCCGAGACCAGAAAACCGCGCAGCTGCTGCAAATCGCCGAGCGTCTGATATTCGCGCCCGTTTCCATGCAACGACGCGTGCGCAGCAGCACTAAGCACCGGTGCACCCAAACGAACGGCAACCTCGACGCCGGTTCGCATCAGCGTAAACCGCCGCACCGCATCAAAAGCAGACTGAAAAATCACGGCCCCGGCGACGATCGCCGTCAACATGATCAGCGTATCCAAGGATCGGCTGGTCAGAACCCTGTCACTGATCTGAAACAGGTAGATCGGGATCGACAGGATCAGAATATTGGTGGCGCAGGTCAGCACCAGAACAAATGCCAGGTTGCGCCGGATCGCCCGGATCGAATCCCGCAATGTGCGCTGGAAATCCTCGGGCGGGGTGCGCTTGTGAAAGGTTTGGGGTGGCCCGTTCCCGTCACCGCCGCCGGCTTTTGCCCGCAACAGTGGCTGGTTTGCTTTGGCCTCGATCGTTGCGCCCATGTGATCCGCGCCGGACGCGCGCGCAGAGGGGGTCTTGCGCGCTGTCGTTTCGTCTGCGGTTGCATGATCCGGGCCGTCAGCATCAGCCACCCCGTCACCACCGCCCGCAATGTCCTTGTCTTGCACGGGCTGCGGCGCCGCACACCGATGGGGAGGTTCAGCGCGCGGTAGTTCACATGAGTGTTTCTGGTCTTTGGCCTGTTTCAACGCATCGTTTTCAACCGGCCGGTTTTGATCTGGTTCAGGCACTCGGAACTCCTGCGTCAGATGCAGTCGGGTTTTGGCACCTGTGGCCCGTTTTGCAGGATCTGCCCCTGATTCGGGATCCTGACGCTTCAGACCCAACCCGCCTTGCCTGTCCAGCGGGCTGGATAAAGGATGGCGGTGCGACGAAAAAACAAACGACATGTAGAAACCTTTTGGTCACTCGGTAAAATCTTGGGGGGATCAGGCCAGCATGGTTTGCAGGCCGTCGTCAGGTGTAGTTGCATCAACAGCTGGGGTATTCAGTGCCAGGGCCGCATCCGGTTGCGCGACGGTCATGTCACCCATGATGGCGGCAATTGCCTCATTGGTCATCGCGGTGATCTCGTCGTTGTCCGGCATGTCGATCAGGCTGGCCTGATGCAGCAACAGATCGGAGTACGACCCGTCAGCTGCCATGACTGTCGAGTCCACACCCATCTTGGTCAGATGGGCAGTGTTCAGCATGGCATTGCTGCCCGCGACAACTTCGGCCCCGGCAGCATTCGGGCCCGACAGGTCAATGTCATCCTGATCCAGCATCATCGTGACCTGGTTGACGATGTTCACCTGCATAAGATCGCCGTCGATCTTGAGGACGCGCAACTGTTCCATCCCGGCGAACATCGGATCATTCAGAAGCGCGTCTTCCAACGCCTCCATGTCCATTTCCTGTATGGCCAGCGCGTCCGCCATATTCTGTTGCATATCCTGGTGAATGTCCTTGCCGATCGTTTTGACCGACGCGTCGTTCATGAGCAGGTTTTCATCACCGTCCATTATCGACGCGGGTACTCCACCGCTGATGATATCGTCATCCATAAGGGCCATGGACTGAATCAGCACATCGACTGAAATCATGTTTCCGCCGATCATGATCAGATCGTAATAGCTGCCCAACTGCACAATGTCGGCGACATTGTACATTTCGTTGTCGCCCAGCACGTAAAGCGTGGATGTGGCTGAAATTTCGGTCTGAATGTGATCGATATCGGTGGCATCAATACTCTGGCTGATGAAATTCGCGACCACCAGATCGCCGTGAACCCAGTCCACAACAACGTATGCGGGCTGGCCGCCTGTTCCGTCGGCATCGTCCAGCCAGGCGGCCTCTTTGCCTTCGACTTCGATCACCGAAGACTGAACCAGGTTGGTACCGCTTCCGGCATTCATGGCACCCACGTCCCAGTCGGAAACAAGCGCGACCTGACTGATGACCGTCAGATTGATGGCCTGTCCGCCTACAACAATGTACGGAGCATCCACCCAACCAATTGTCGCAGACACTGCATTGATCGCCAGATTGCCGCCGGTCACCACCAGATGCCCGTCGTCAAAATCGGGATCCTTGGACTGATCCCATTCGGCAGGCCACGGCGTTTCCGCTTCATCGCCAGTCGCCTCATCCGGCTGATGGAAAGCGGGCAGCAGGTCGGTCCATTCAGGTGCTTCGGCCATGTGCTCGCCATTGACGATCACACCCAAGGCATCATCGCCATTGAACTGATACACGGTGACGCCATCCACATCCCCGTTCATCGGGTTCAACATCTGTTCGGCCAGTGCCTCGACCATCTCGAATGACTGGTAATCCGCGAGTGAAAATGACGGGCTTGCTACGGCATGAAGTGACAACGCCATGTCCAGCATCTGCTCACCTTTCGCGATCAGCGCATCCGTGTCGCGAAATTCACCCTCGCCCACCGTATCGTTGTCACGCAGGAAAACCTTTTGCATGGTGTAACTTACCGCCGACCCCAACGGCACGTTTTCCGGCTGCAGAATGACAAGTGTAGGAACGGATGACGGTCCAATCGTGTCGTCCGGGACAAAACGCTCGGAAACCGGCCCATCTCCCCCAAGGATAATCACCGATTCATGTACAGGCCCCTTCGGCGCGTCTGGTAGCGGCAGGTTAGGTTGAGGTGGGGCAAAATTGTATGGGAGGAGTTTGTATTCGCCCACCGGGATATCAAGATCGGCCCTGATGTGGATCGCAGCAGGATCGTCCAGCCCGTCAATTTCTGCTTTTCGCCTCAGGGCGGTGAATTCGTCATACTGGTCCCGCAGCCGGGCCTGTTCGATCGTAAGTTCAAATGTTCCAACAAAATGCGCTATCGTTTCCGTAATTGCGTCAAGGGCCATGTCGGTCATCCTTTTTCACCCGCACCGGCCAGAATTTCCGCTTTGGGTTCAGTTGGGCCGGGGCCACTGCACGCGGCCCCGGCATTTTCGAAAATAGCGAGGCCCGATAATGCGGGCCTCGCCTTATGACTTATGCGTCGTTGTCGTCGCTTGCGTAGGACGAGGTCATCGAGCCACCGACCATGGTCGTATCGACCGAGTTGCCAAGCACGTTGGCCCCCATGACGATCGACTGGTTAAAGGCCGAGGTGTCGACAACAGCCGCTGCCGAGGCATAGGACTCACCGCTCACGATGCCATCGCCACCGTTGTTCGAGCCCCAGCTGCCACCGTTGCCACCTGCGCCACCGTCACCTGAATAGGCACCGGCCGCGCTGCCGCCCGTGATGGTTCCACCCATGGTGTCACCGGACATGGCTGTACCGGTCGAGTATCCGCTGGCTCCGCCATTTGCGGCGGACGCGCCGCCGGCACCACCGGCACCCGAGCTGGCCGCACCGGTCGCATCGCCCGACCCGGTCGATGTGGCATCGTTATCGGACATGCCCGAACCACCGTATCCGGCGATTGCTTCAGCAAGGCTGTCGGCGGCTCCGTTTGTATCGGCATCACCGAATACATCCGCCGCTCCGCCATCACCGGCGGTATTGGCTGCATCGGCAGATCCGGCACCGTTGCCCGAAGACGTGGATGTGGGCGTCGTTGTGCCGCCTGCTCCGCCGTCACCGTCTGCTGCAGACGTACCAGAACCCGCTGCGTCCGCTGTGCCGTTGGCCGAATTGGATCCGCCATTACCACCGCTGCCATCCGTGTTCTGCGAATTGCTGGACGCACCGTTCACGTCACCTGGGCTTTGGTTGATGTCGGGGCCGCTTGCGGACTGGTCGCCAACACCCTGCGCATCCGAATCCGCGTCAGCGGTTCCACCGGAACCATCGCCGCCCGAACCGTCACCGCCTGAGCCATCGCCACCAGAGCCATCGCCGCCCGAACCGTCGCCACCGGTTCCGTCACCGCCAGTTCCATCACCACCTTCGCCCGCTTCGGCATCAATCATGCCAAGCTCTTCCTGCAGGGCCATGATTGCAGCTTCGACCATCGCAGCAAATCCGCCTTCGCCGTCACCGCCGGTTCCGTCACCGCCCGTGCCGTCGCCACCGGATCCTTCACCACCGGTTCCTTCGCCGCCCGTGCCTTCACCGCCGGTACCAGGTCCGCCAGTGCCGTCGGCCGAGCTGTCCGCGCCACTGTCAGCGCTGCCCTCTGCAGCGTTGCTGCCCGCGGTCGCATCATTGGCTTCGGTAGTGCTGTCACTGGAATTCGACGACGAACCGTCCGTCGAAGCGCTGCCGTCACCGCCGTCTGATCCTTCGGCGTCTACGTCATTGCCGGCCAGACCAAAGCCTGTGCCGCTCGAGTCGGAATCGCTGTCGCCGCCATCGGCGCTACCCGAGGCATTCGAGCCAGACAGACCAAGGCCCAGTCCCAGACCAAACGAATCTGCGCTTCCGCCGTTACCACCGGTTCCGTCACCGTCAACGCTTGAGCTGCCGTCGTTGTCAGCAGAAGACGAACTGTCAGCGTCGCCGCCGTCGCCGCCAGTGCTGTCACCGTCAGCCCCTGCGCCGGACAGGCCGACACCAATGCTGGCGTTATTTGCGTCACCGGTATCACCGCCTGCGCCGCCACTCGAATCCGCGTCGGCGCTGCCGGTATCGCCACCGGCACCAAACGCATGGCTGCCCAGCGTGGTCGAGTCTGCCGAACCACCATAGCTGGTACCACCGTCGCCCGAATCTCCACCACTGGACTTGACGCCGATACCTTCTTCAGCGTTGGCGGTACCGCCATAGGCACTACCATTCTGATAGAAACCGGAATTGTTCGAAACCGACGCCGATTCCAGGGTGTCGTCATCGCTCAGGCTGGCCACCTGACTGTTGACGGCCGCCATCGCGGTTCCGGCACCATCCATTGAGATATCGACATTCATGTCATCGCCAGGATCATAGTTCAGATCACGGCCTGCAGTGATTACGTCGCCAACCGACGCGTTATCTCCGAAGTCCAGATCAACCTGATCGTCATCGCGCGGAATCCACTCTCCGCCACCAAAGTCGATATTGATCGCATTGCTGTTTGAGTTGTCGTTGGTGTTATCTCCGGCATTGAGCGTCTGGTCCTGATCCTGACCTTGATCCTGATCCTGGCCCTGATCCTGACCTTGGTCCTGGCCTTGTTCCTGACCCTGATCCTGGCCTTGATTTTGGTCTTGGCCCTGATCGTTGGAGTTTTCGACATTCTGGTCCTGCTGCTGCTGTTGTGCAGTCAGATCAGCTTCAACAAACGCCTCATCAATCGGGATTTCAACATTTACCGGAGCTTCCAGGTTTTCGACATTAATTTCGTCGACGGTTGTTACGTTTGTATTATTCACATTACGTCTCATGACAAATTCCTATTTCTGGAACGCCAGACCGCCATTCATCTAAAAAGCGGCATCAGGCGAGATTGAAACAAAAATACCCGCGCAGCACTTGAACGCGCTGAAAGCGGTCTGTGGAAGTTTCTAAATGGCCACCTCCTTTCCCGGCTAAGCCGAAAGCGCGACGGTTCATGAAGGTTGCTTAAATACGCAATGACCGGCGCGACAGGGACAGGCGCTTCGACAATTGAAGCCCAGCCATGTTCGCAGCGACGCACGCCCACGCCTAGCTAGTCGAAAGTTTTGAGGTAGTTACATCATTGTTTTTATTACTTTCTTTTAGAAAGCGCCTAAATTTGCGTACGCCTGCCCCGCATGACCCACCCATAAAAAGTCGCAACAAAATAATTCAATTGTTTCCGCTAGTTGCACAAAAATCCAAGCGGAAACCTAACCGAAAGTTCTATGGTACGGGCTATGGAAACACTCCTCCCGGTTGTGGAAAACCATGCTTTCGAGTATAATAAAATTTAATTACCTATTTGATTAGTTAACTATTTCAGACCACCAGAATTCAAATAAGCAATTTTTGGTTGACCCTGTTTGCGAGGGAATGTGATGAGTGCGTCATTGATAGATGAAACTGCCAATCAGGATCTTTATTCAGAAGATTTTTCGGTTGTCTTTATTGGAAAAGAATTATTCTACTCCAATCAGACCCTAAGAAGCGTTCAAACCGAATTCGGAGTTCGCGCCCGACGGTTTGAAACCCTCGAAGCCATGAGCAGCCAAGCGCCCGGTTGCAGCAAGATCGTTGTTGTTGATCAGATGATGCTTGAAGACCTGCTGGCGCGCCCAATGGCCTATACCAAAAGTACCGGATCCGGCTGTCTTGCCTTTGCCTATCGCAAAGAAGAATCAGCCCGGCATATGTTTAAATCCTGGGATCGCGAGCAGTTCGGCGAAGTTGGATTTCTGCCGATGAATGTGGCGCCCGATGCTTGGCGTGCCATCCTCAGGCTGCTGATGCATGAAGAATTGTACCTGCCCAGTTTCCTTGCCGATTGCGTCGCCTTTCCAGGCCAGCACACTCGGGACGTCCCGAACCGACCAGTGACAAGTGCCCCCAATGGTGTCGACCAGCAGTCGCGGTACCTGAAGCTGACGCGTCGCGAAAAGCAGGTCCTGCAACTTGTCTCGCAAGGCAAAAGCAACAAGTTGATTGCGGCCAAGCTGGGAATTACGGAACATACGGTCAAGTTGCATATGCACAACGTGGTTGGTAAGATCGGTGTCAGCAACCGCACCGCTGCCGCGCATTTCTATTACGAGGTTGCGCCGCACGAGGCGCAGCAATCCGCCCTTGACTGACACGTTCGAAGCCCGGTTCGATCGCCTGATCCTTCTGGTTGGCAGGCTGAACTATATGTGGACCAACACCGAAAGCCTGCTGATCCACCTGATCGCGGGCCTTTCCGGAACGTCGAAAGACGTGGCCGTCATTATTTTCCTGACCTTGAACACAACCCGCGCGCGTATTGATCTGGTCGAACGGCTTGCCAAGATGGAGGGAAGACCCGCGCAGGTTCGTGACCCGATCCTCGAACGCACGCAACGGCTCAGCAAGCTTTCTGGCATTCGAAACAAGTATAACCACTGCATCTATTCATTCGATCAGGAAAGCGGAAACCCGAAAACAATTCTGATGCGGATTTCTGACCGTAAGACCGATATCAGACTGGGGCGCTCGGACACGGTAGATGATGATGCGCTTCGCGAAATCGAGACAGTCGTCAATCAGTTGTCAGCCGCGAACAAGGACATCTGGAGGCTGATCCGGGAATTGGGGTATCCGGTATAGTCCTGGTCATGAATATGACGCCATGACGACGTAGGCTGCGCTTCACAGCATTTTCGGTCCCGAAGGCGCGCAACCCGGGCAGCGGAATGTTCCTTTCGAAAGTGCCTGGTGCGGGCGGTGGGACTCGAACCCACACGGGCATACGCCCTTCAGATTTTAAGTCTGATATGTCTACCATTCCATCACGCCCGCATGGCGCGGCCCTTTCGGACAGTGCAACGTCCTTACAAGCACAACGAGATGATAACAATGTGCTTTGACCTGCCAGATCAGGAAAATTAGCGGGCAGCCCCGAAGGAAGTCACCTGCGCGCAACGGCACCCCGATCACATCCTCAGGCTTTGGCGTGGTCCGACACATCCCCAGGTCCGATGCATCGGATCGACTGACGGTGCCCCTTCCGGGGAACGTGTTTTCAATACCAATCCTTTTCCCGTTCTATCGGGGAACAAAATTTGTCGCGGCGCAAGCGTACATAGCTCCCGACATTACCATATTGTATGAATCTGATTACCCAAAACCTGAGTCTCTCATTTCTGTACCAGAGCCACTTTCATGTCCCAACCCTGTTTCGGACTTGTTTTTTGTTACTGTCCAGCGAGTTAGACCTGAGTTCCCCTATTTCCCGATTGAAATGCCCATATACATGGCTACTCCGGGGAACAACGGTAAAGGACGGTTCCGCCCAACTCGGACGGAGGCAGGTAAAGCCTCAGTGTCAGATCGGGACGTTATAAATTTCAATGATTTGGTGGTGCCCCCACACGGACTCGAACTGGGGACCTACTGATTACAAATCTTATCATCCTATTTTCGATAGCATAATAGCCAATTCGATTGGGCAGTATATTTCTTTAAATAGCAGTAGTTTTTGCGTGTTGAAGTTTCTATAAGACCCTTCCCAACTCTCCGCACTTTGCTTACCTTGCGCTTACCCACTCCGTCGGAGACCAATATGCCCAACGTCAGATTAACAAAATCAAGTGTCGATCGCCTTTTAGCAACAAACCGGGACACGATCTATTGGGACGACGGTTTGCCGGGTTTTGGACTCCGCGTGAAAACGACCGGCGTCAAAAGCTTCTTAGTTCAATATCGCAACAAACAAACCGGTCGGTCGAAACGCAAGACACTTGGGCGATATGGGCCGACCTTGTCTTTGGGCGCCGCCCGCGAAATGGCACGCGCGCTTCTTGCTGACGTGGTCCGTGGCGGAGATCCTGTCGCGGACGCTCAAACGCTCAGGCACTCACCAACGGTGAACTCACTTGCCGCGCAATACATGACCGAACACGCGGAGCCAAAGAAACGCCCCGGTAGTGTTCGGAACGATCGGTCGATGCTGGACAGACACATTCTCCCCAAGCTTGGGGAGCTAAAAGTCATCGAAGTGACGCATCAGCATGTTCAGAAGCTTCACAACCAACTGCGCGATACGCCGTATCAAGCCAATCGCACTCTGGCGCTCATGTCGAAAATTTTTGAACTGTCTGTGCGCTGGGGTCAGCGTTCTGACAATCCGGCACGCGGCATAGAAAAATTCCCCGAGGAAAAGCGGGACCGCTGGCTGTCAGACGATGAGCTGCAAAGACTTTTGGTAGCTCTGTCAGAGCATCCAAATCAGGTTGCAGCGAACGCTATTCGCCTGCAGCTCCTAACAGGCGCACGGATCGGCGAAGTGCTGAAGGCAAAATGGGAAGACTTCGATTTGGACCGCGCGGTATGGACAAAGCCGTCGCACCACACAAAGCAAAAGCGACGAGAGCACCTGCCGATTTCGACAGCAACCTGTGATTTGCTTGCGGCAATGAAAGCAGGGGCATCTCCTGAAAGTCGTTGGTTGTTTCCGGGACGCTCTCCGGACCAACCGTACAAAGATCTGAAGAAATTTTGGAGCTCGGTCACCACATCAGCAGGTCTTCAAGACTACCGTATCCACGACAATCGGCATACGCATGCGTCGCATCTCGTTTCCAGCGGTCTGAGTCTGCCTATAGTCGGTCGATTGCTTGGACACACGAACCCGTCTACCACGCAACGCTACGCGCACCTCGCAGATGACCCGTTGCGGCAGGCAGCGGATGTGATGGGTAAGAAGATCAGCGGTGGCAGTTCCTGAAACCTGAGAATTTCCTGTGCTGAGGACACGCGAGCGGCAATTAGACTGCAGCTGTCGGCACGGTGTCGATGTTTGGGACGGAAGGGAATGGACGGAGATCTAAGATGTCCAAATCTCTACTTCCCGTTGTCACAACGCGTCGCCCGCCCTGGAACAAAGGCAGACTAGTCGGACAGAAGCGGCCATTGCAGCCAAAGCAAGTCTGGGCCATTCGCGCTCGGCTCGAACTTGCAAACAAGCTGAGGGACCTGGCATTGTTCAATCTTGCCATCGATAGCAAGTTGCGCGGGTGCGATCTCGTCCGCCTGAGGGTTAACGATCTCGCCGTAGGCAATTCTGTTCGCGATCGGGTATCCGTTGTTCAACGTAAAACTGCGAAGCCAGTGCAATTTGAAGTGACGGAGAATACACGTGAAGTCGTGTCGCAATGGGTCTCTTCTCAATACATGCATGGACAACGGTATCTGTTTCCAAGTCGTATGCATGCTTTGCCGCATCTTTCGACCCGGCAATACGCTAGGCTTGTCCGGGAATGGGTGTCAGCGATTGGTCTCGATCCGTCCAGCTACGGCACGCATTCGCTTAGGCGCACCAAAGCGGCTTTGATATACAGAAAGACCGGAAACCTACGTGCCGTTCAACTTCTGCTCGGTCACAGCAAAGTGGACAGTACGGTGCGTTACCTTGGCGTCGAGCTTGAAGACGCGCTTAGTATTGCCGAACGTATCGATCTTTAACGATTTAGGCGGGCGGGATCGTCCGCTCGCCACTCCCAAGCAGACATTCGAATCTCCGGTTCACATTCCCTTCAGAGCCCAAAGCGGACTGAAATGTTTTCGCAAAAAATGAAGTGCGGCTATAGACATTCTCTTGAGCGGTCTAACCCATCACTAAATGCATTCACCGCCATCGATAACCAAGGCTTGCCCCGTCATAAAAGCGGATTCATCTGAAGCTAAATAGACGATCCCATGGCCAATCTCTTCAACTGTCGCCCATCGACTCATAGGGATCGCCTGCTCGATGTAGCCTTGCAGTTTGGCGCGACCACCCATCTGCTTTTCGAAGCCTGCATTGAAGGGGGTGTCTACAAATCCTGGACAAAGGGCATTGAAACGGATTGCGTGGACAGCGTAGTCGGCTGCCATCTGCCGGACCATCGCAACAGCTGCGTGCTTTGTAGTCGCATAGGCGATCATACCCCGGTCGTATTGAACCCCTGAATTGGAAGCAGTGACGATCACGCTGCCTCCACCTTGTGATTTCATATGGGGGACGGCTGCGCGCGCGGCAATGAAGTGAGCGCGGACATTCAATGCCCAAGAAGCATCCATTCCATCTGGTTCCACTTCTTCCAGCGTTCCTTCGATCTGCAACCCAGCATGAGAGTGCAACACGTCAAGCCGACCGAAGTTTTTTACTGCTTCGTCTATGGCTTTGGTAAGGGCATCGTCATCGGTCACATCAAGCTGTATGGCAGATGCTTGATTCCCCTGCGCAACGATCGCGGCCACAGTGGCTTCAGCAAGTGTTGCATCGCGATCCGTTACCACAACATGCGCACCCTCTTGTGCCATTGCCATTGAACCTGCCCGACCAATTCCTGATCCCGCGCCCGTCACGAGCGCGACTTTACCTGCAAGCCGCATTTCACTTGGCTCCTTTATTTAACTATTCGATTTTGAGGCGCCTCGGCGCAAAAGCAGTTGCGCTGCAACGAGCAACAAGAGCGACGCGCCCATAACCATAGCGCCGATGGCATTGATCTCGGGAGTTACGCCGCGCCGGATGGATGAGAATATGTAGATTGGCAGGGTTGTCTCCGAGCCAGCTACGAAGAACGCGATGATGAAATCATCAAATGAGAAAGTGAAGCTGAGCAGAAAGCCTGCCAAAATTGCCGGTGCTATCAACGGCAGCGTCACCTGCCGAAAGGTGCCCCAAGGCGTCGCAAAGAGGTCAGCCGAAGCTTCCATGAGGGCACGGTCCATACCCGATAGCCTTGCACGTACGATGATTATGACCAGCGCCATTGTGAACATGGTGTGTGCGGCGACAAGCGTGGGCATCCCCATGGAAAGTTGCGGGGGATTTGCTCCATCGGGCCATAGGCTCGCAAGAAGCGGGTTTAGCCAGCCGAATACGGTGACTAGGGCAATGAGTGTCGCGATACCGATGACGATACCTGGTATCATTATCGCAATATAAATCATCGCATCGAACAAAGTTCGGAGCCATCCCTTAACCCCTTGTAAAGCGATGGCCGCCATGGTTCCGAGTGTGGAGGCGAGGCAAGCAGTTATGAATGCCGCAAGCAGACTGGTCTCGAGCGCGTCCATAACAAATGGGTTGTTGAGCGCTTTGCCATACCATTGGGTCGAGAACCCCATGAACTGGCTTGCGTGTCGTCCGGCATTGAAGCTGAAAAGCGCGATGATGCCGATTGGAATATAGAGAAAAAGGTAGACGCAAATCGCGTATAAGCGCATCGGACCCTCACATCAGCGAGACATCTTCGCGCTGGCCACCCAGGCGCGAGATGAATTTCATGTAAATTGAGACAGTGACAAGCATTACGACAACCAGCGTCATTGCGACCGCCGATCCGTACGCCCAGTTTCGAGACTGCAGGAACAGGTCCACCAGCGCATTTCCGACGAAAAAGACCTTTCCGCCGCCCAAGATCGCTGGGATCAGAAACTCGCCCATCAGCAAGATGAAGACCAGCATGCAGCCTGTTGCGATACCAGGTACCGACAGAGGAAGTGTCACCTGACGGAACGTACGCCATGGGGTAGAGCCGAGATCAGCCGATGCTTCCAGAAGGCGTTTATCCAGTTTGTCCAAGCTTACAAAAATCGGGAAAACCATCAAAGGTAGATACCCATAGACAATCCCGACAAGCACAGCGAAGGGCGTATTTATCAGGCGGATATCATCGATGCCGATCGACTCCAGTAAAGCGGGCAAGCCACGCCCCCCAAGGATGAAAATCCATGCGTATGACCGGATCAGGATCGATGTCCAGAACGGCACGATTACCAAGATCAACAGCGAAGTTCTCCACTTTGGTGAACAACGCACCGCAAGAAAGTAGGCGAGCGGATAGGCAATTACCAACGCAGCGATAGTCCCCAGAGGTGCAAGGATCAAAGTGTTCTTAAACGCCGTCCATCGCGCAGGAAGGTTGGCATATTGTTCCAAAGTGAACGCTGGAACATAGCCTCCGGCGGCACCCCGTTCGCCAAAGGAAAAGACGAAGACGACCAGCAGAGGAAGGGCAAGCATTACCAAAAGCCAAACTCCTGCCGGTGCCAGCAACAGTGCTTTTCTGCCTCGTTCGGTCATATTGTCCTCGTCTTTTCCGATATTGGCGGCCTTACCGCTTAGGCCGACTTGAAGCGGGCGAGCAACTCGGCACGGTTTGGATCGGTTAGCGTAGCCGCCGCGCCAAACTCGAGCGCATTCAGAAGGTCAGCTGCCGGATAAAGGATCGGATCTTCCAGCAATTCCTTCGGCAGCAACGCATTGGTGCGAGCATCAGCCGATGGATAGCCATGAGCGAGGACTTCTTTCGCATTAACTTCCGGGTTCAGCAGGAAGTCGATCAAGGCATAGGCGGCATCCAAATGGGGCGCGCCCTTCGGAATAGCGTAGTAGTCGGACCAGAGTTCACCGCCCTCAGCTCCCAGAACGTAGGCGATTTCAGGCATGTCGACATTCATCTGCTTGCCGTCACCTGTCCAGCACATCGTCATCCAAGCGTCACCGTTGCGCATCGGTGGCTGATAGTCAGACGAAATTGCAAACAGATGCGGCTTAGCATCCAGCAACAATTTCTCTGCATCGGCCAGTTCCTTCTCATCGACCGAGTTGAAGGAATAGCCAAAATACTTCAGGGCATTACCGATAGTGGTGAGTTGGTAATCGTGCACCATTGTCCGGCCTGAGTAACCCGCCATAGTCAGGTCCCAGAACTCTTTCCATGTGGTTGGAGTCGGAGCGCCATCAAGCTTGCTGGTATTCACTGCAAAGCCGGTCGTGCCCCAGTTTTTCGGCACCGCGTAAAGCTGGCCATCGACAGAACCAGCATCGGAAAAGCGCTGTTCGAATGAACCTGCGTCGTAGTTTGGCAGTTTGGACGTATCGAGCGGGATGATCAGATCTTCACCCACATACGTAGTGATCGTGTAATTGGTTGGAACGAACACGTCCCAGCCAGAGCCTCCGGCCTGCAACTTTGCCAACATCTCTTCGTTCGAGCCAAAAACATTGACCTGAACATGGGCGCCGGTGGCTTCCGTGAAGGCTTCGAAGTTCATCTCGTCATGGTAGTTCGGCCACGTGGCGAGGATCACTCGGTCGCCAATGTCTCCGGCAGCAAATGCCGGGCGTGGACGCAACCCAGGCATGGCCGTGCCCAGAACGGCCGTTGCCATCCCAAGACCTGTCACGCCCAAAAAATGTCGCCGGGTGACCGAACCCTTTTGGTACCGGCGAAGCTCTTCCATGAACTTTTGCTTGGAAATAGTCCCGTTATCATTGGTCATCGTGAACCTCTCTTTTGTTGGATTGCGGGAGTTGTTATTTTTCAAGGATCAGCAGTGCGCCTTCGCCCCATGAGACAAAGGCTTGCTCTCCTGCATTGAACGTCCCCTCGTTCAATTCCGCTTGCCTTGGCACAAGCACGTGGAAATCACCCAGTGCTTCGTTGCGCGCAAGGTATTCTGTGTGCTCCCCAAGGAAGATCCGATTTTTAATGGTAACTGGCAGAGCAATTTCAGCTGTGGGTAGCGCACGGGTCAGCGTGATCTGTTCAGGACGGATACTGACGCACACTTCCTGCCCTGCATCTATTGGAATCTCCGGAGTTCCGTGCACCTTTTGGCCACTCGCTAAACGCACAGTGATTTGGTCGGCTACTGCGTCAGTTACAGTTGCATCAAAGAAATTCGAGGTGCCTACAAATCCAGCCACGTAACGGCTGCGGGGCATGTCATAGAGTTCGCGTGGGCTGCCTACCTGCACAATACTGCCACCTTCCATCACACAAATTCGGTCGGACATTGAAAGCGCTTCTTCTTGGTCGTGCGTGACGAGGACAAAAGTTATTCCCAGTTGTCGTTGCAGGTTCTGCAGTTCAAACTGCATTTCTTTTCGAAGCTTTCGATCCAGAGCAGCCATTGGTTCATCGAGCAGCAAAAGCTTGGGCTCGTTTACGATCGCACGCGCCAAAGCGACGCGTTGCTGCTGACCACCAGACATCTCCCAGATGCGACGTGGGCCAAACCCACCAAGACGGACAGTTTCCAGCGCCTGCTTAACCTTTGTCGCGATTGTTTGCTTGTCTATGCGTGGTCGTTGTTGGCGCAGGCCGTACGCGATGTTGTCGAACACGCTCAGGTGAGGAAAAAGAGCGTAGTGCTGAAACACCATGTTGACTGGGCGATGGTGCGCATCCAAGTCGTTGACGACTTCGCCATCGAGCAACACCTGACCTTCGGTTGGTTTCTCGAAACCTGCCAGCATTCTTAGTGCTGTGGTTTTGCCGCAACCAGATGGGCCCAAGAATGACAGAAACTCTCCTTTCCCAATGGAAAGATTCAGGTCTTTGGCAGCGACCACATTCCCGAAGGTCTTGGTCACTCCTCGGAGTTCCGCAATCGTCTGCATGGTGACGCTCATGTCAAAGCTCATATACTGCCGTTTTCCTTTTGCTTGATTTTTTGGCATTTACTGGCATACCACTCAAACAAGAAAAAAGTAACAATAACTCGGAATAACTGTATATACCACAATTAGAGTATAGAGGCTCTTTTCGAGAATCTGGAGCGGCGTGTGTACGATTGGATGGAAGAGGCCGGCAGGGTCGTGGAGAAGATCGGAACCCCAGAATTTCCATGTGCTTTGGCAGATGGCTTGCGGCAGGTCGCACCATTCGATTTTACAGTGGTGTTTGGCCATGTCGGAACCGAAGCACCGATAGACCTTCACGACGATTTTCCCAAAAGCAAACGGCGTATTTTTGTTGAGGATTACCAAGCGGGGCCCTACGTACTTGATCCATTTTTTTTGGCCGCGACAAAACCGATAACACCGGGTCTGTACCGCATGCGCGATATCGCACCGGACAGGTTCTATCAGGGCGAATACTATCGCAGCTATTACAAAAGGACTGGGTTAGCAGAGGAGATTGGCTACTTTATCGATATCCCAAGCACTGGGATGGTTGTGGTCTCGCTCATGCGATCAGTGAAGCCTTTTTCAGCCAAGGAAATTCGTCATTTGCACGCTCTATGGCCGCTCGTTCGGGCAGCCTGTTGCAAACATTGGAGTGACTTTCCAACGATGACCCGCGGCGCCGCAGCAAATGGCGTTAGTCGTCGCGTCGATCTTGCTTTCCAGGCATTTGGCGATGGCGTTCTGACGCCACGAGAAAGAGAAGTCGTTGAGTTCACGTTGAAGGGCCATTCGGCAGAAGCTGTCGGCACAATTCTCGGCATCTCTCCAGGCACAGTCCGCATCCACAGACGCAACATTTACGCGAAACTTAGGATCAACTCGCAGGGTGAGCTTTTTTCAAAGTTCATTGAAAAGGCACTTTAAAAAGTTCCTTGAACACCCACTTTGTCCGCATGGCCGCCGTCGGTTGATCGTGCAGCATCGGTCACTGGGGGCTCCGTGCTGCGGTTAGGGAAAATTTAGTGAATTTCTGCTGCGCGGACGAAGTCGACATTCACTTTTGCATAAAGATTACGACGGCGATTGCGCCAAAAATTCCGCATCAAAAGCTTGCAGAAACAGGCTCTCCCGAGCGCTCCCGCCTCAAGCTCAAGTGCGCGAGATTACGGTTCATTCCGCTCCCAGAGCGAACGTGCCTAAAGATGAGCGTGAACAACCGAAAGCGCGTGATTGAGAGTGTTTACTGCGAACTCTCTTTGGCTGTCCGGATCATTTAGACGCAAACGTGCATCTTCCTGTTCTGCCTTGTAGCCCACTGGAAACTTATCACCTTCCAATACTGTTCCCCAAACCTGAATGTCCTTGATTGCCATGGGATCCACAGTCAATGGGTTGTCATCCAAAATAGTGAAGTTCGCTCGCTTGCCAGGTTCGATACTGCCAAGGTCCCGTTCAAGACGATGAGAATAGGCGGCGTTGATTGTCACTCCACGTAAGGCCTCTTCGACCGGGACCGTCTGATCCTGTCCTGCTACCCGACCGGAACTCGTCACGCGGTTCACCGCACACCACATTAGGAACAATGGATCACCGGGCGCCATCGGCATATCGGAATGCAGTGACCAGGAAATACCCGCTCGATCCAGATCACCAAGACGGACCATTTCATTGGCGCGTTCAGGACCAAGACCGGTTTTACTGTATTGATCCGCAAGTGCCGTCACGTAGTAGGGATTTGCGGAAACAATCGCGCCCAGACGTTTGATACGCATGACCTGATCGGGCGCACTCACAGCAAAGTGCACGATCACCGTTCTATGATCGAAACGAGGGTTTCTGCGCAAGTTCCGCTCTAAGGCGTTTAATACACGGTCCAACCCGGCGTCACCGTTGACGTGAATATGAACTTGGTAGCCCGCGTCCCAATAGGTTTGAAATGCACGCTCAAAGGCCGACAGGTCCATCATCCACTCGCCATGGTAATCGCCAAGCGGATCGTCCCTCAGTTGAATGGCAAGGGAATATATCGCACCGTCCGCAAAAAGCTTGACGCTGCCTTTGGACATACTGGTCTTGCCACCATACCAGTCGACAAGTGCTTCTGTCTGTTCGATCACATCTTCAGCATTGTCATATTTGGCGATCAGGCTTCTTCCATCTGGAATGAAGCTCCACCGGAACGGCATTGAGGGTGCGGAGAATACAGCGTTCACCGCATCCTGAACCGGGCGTGCCAGAATGCCGCCTGGCTCGTTGCCGTAGGTCACGCCCTTCGCATGCATGTAATCGCGCATGGTCTCCAAACCAGCGCGAAACTTTTCAGGGGTTGCCACGTATGGTGCAATCAAAGGCAGAACTGCAAACAAACCCTGTTCCCAGAAGTGTCCATGCTCAAAGCTGGATTGCATCTTTTCTGAGTCGGACCAGGCGTCCATGACCTCTTCGGTAACGCCCGCGGCCTCCATTGCAGCAGAATTCAGAATGAATTCGTGGCATGAGCGGGCCCACACAAAGATAGGGCGTTCGCTGCTGACCTGGTCAAGGTCCGACCGTGTCAGTGGACCATAAAATGCCGCGTGGTATCCCCATGTCATGACAGGGGTGTCCGGGTCTTGCTGACCATTAACAGCTTCGGACAACCGTGCCAGAAAGTCATCCTTGTCCACAACGGCGCGCGATAAACCCTGTGGCAAGTCCCAGTCCTCTATCGAAAGAATGACGGACGAAAGGCTTAAGCCGCCCAAAACTGGGTGATCATGCTGGGCGATAAAGCCGGGAACGATGATAAGGTCGGCGAATGTGTCATCAACGGTGAAGGGCTGTTCACCAATCGCCTCTTGGACTTGCTCTCTAGTGCCGGTCGCCAAAATCCGACTGTTTACAACAGCAACGGCTTCGGCGCTTGGAAGGTCGGGATCAAGTGTGACGATCTCGCGAGCCGTAAAAATCGTGACTTCATCAAGATTGAGTATCGCTCCGCCAAGATCGGTCAGCGTGCCTTCTTGCCCGAACAATGTACTCGGAGCAACGAGGATCGTCGTGCTCGTCAGGAAGGACCTTATAAACGCCCGTCTGGAGTTGTTTCCCATGGTGGATGCCTCTCCCTAATGCACTTACTAACACAAAATACGCAGATGTCCGCAATTCGGACATCGATCGATTTTCCCCAAACAACCGCTCTGCGGATGGGGTGGATGGCGTCTGCAGCCAACCGTCGCGCTTTGCGGCAAACTGCAGAAGACATCTTCTGCAAGGAAAGGAGCCCCACCATGGAAGTCACGACAATAGGATTGGATCTCGGTAAAGACGTCTTTCAGGTCCACGGAATCGCTGATGACGGTACGGTTGTCTTCAATCGTTCGATGCGCCGCAGACAATTGCTGAAGTTCTTTGAGACCCTGCCGAGCTGCCTCGTCGGAATTGAGGCGTGTGGGTCGGCACATCACTGGGCGCGTGAGCTGACTGAAATCGGCCATGACGTGCGCCTCATGCCGGCGACTTACGTAAAGCCCTACGTGAAGCGTGGAAAGACGGATGCGGTTGATGCCGAGGCAATCTGCGAGGCCGTCACGCGACCGACCATGCGGTTCGTCGCTGTGAAATCGAAGGAACAACAAGCCCTTCTTACAATGCATCGCGTGCGCCAGCTTGTCGTGCGCCAGAAAACCCAGATGCTGAACGTGATCCGGGGTCTTCTTCGAGAGTTTGGTCATGTGATCGGGAACGGGCCGGTGGCGGCGATGCGCTTCGTCAAAGGGTTCAAAACCAACGATTGCCCGGACATGCCAGACGTTGCGAAGAGCATGCTCAAAACCCTCTGCGAGCAGGTTGTTGCACTCGACGAGCGCGTGGTGTTCTACGACAAACTGATCGAGTATCATTCGCGGATCGATGAACGGGCCAAGCGGATCAGAACCGTCCCTGGTGTTGGTCCAATCACCGCCTCTGCCATCGTCGCCACCATCGGCGACGGCAAACAGTTCAAGAACGGGCGCGAGTTTGCTGCTTGGCTTGGTCTCACCCCATTGAACAGATCGAGTGGTGGCAAGGAACGCCTCGGCCGGATTAGCAAGAAGGGTGACCGTTACATAAGAAGGCTTCTGGTGATCGGTATGACCTCACAAGTACAGCGCGCCCGCGGCTATCCAGAACGCGTGCATCCTTGGATCATGCAACTCCTCGAGCGCAAACCCGTCCGACTTGCCACGATCGCGATGGCAAACAAAGCCGCACGGATCATCTGGGCGATCCTCACCAAAGAAACATACTACCGGCAATCAGCGGCATAACCGGAGGCACTGAACAAAAAAGAATTGCAAGACGAATGCCATGATGGCACGTGCGGTCATCCGAGAACCCGGAAAACCCGAGCTTCGTCCTGAACTCTCAGGTTCGCTTTGCCGATTGGGACCAGGTTCACGGAACCCATCAAGGCCAGCGGCTCAAGCAAATGCCGCAATCAAAGGCCGGACACAGGACTGTACTGACCAGCCGCGCAATCAGAGCATTTTGTCCTTGCAAAGCAGACGCCATCCACACAGGACAAACCGGACTTGTGCAGGCGCAGCGAACGTGAGTGTGAGAGGTATTCGCGGGCGCAGCATTGCACTTACAGCGATGCAGCAAGTTTCCCCAGACTGATCTTTTGAAGCTCTCTAAATTCGCTAAAAGGAGACTACCTTTGCACGACGATGTATTCGTCCAATTAGGAGAATGGGATGGCAACGACCATAGTGTCGCCAGTTTCTGGCTGCACAGACCCGGACCGGACTGCGAGCTGGTGATCGCGTAGAGTACTCATGAGAGCTGCCTTCGGAGCCTAGCATCGTCAAAAGGTATAAAACCTGGGTCGGTTTGCCCGTTTAAGTTGGGACATTTTCACAGCCCTAACTCTAAAAAACACCAACATTTACTATCATCAATCTTATTAGAAGAATGCGTATCAAGGGAATCGATGGCGAGAAAATCTGGGCTCATATCCATCAACAGAAAAACAGGGGATAAATCAGGGGATACACAAGGTACCGCTCTGAAAAACATTATATTACAGAATCTTATCATGTAAAGTGGTGCCCCCACACGGACTCGAACCGCGGACCTACTGATTACAAAATGGTCTAGGGGCACCTCCACGCACCCACTTCTTTAATGAAATCAATAGGATACAGTACCTGCTTAACTAGTGCTATTTCCTAAGTATTTGAAATCATTAAGGCACATATCTGGACACACTATCTTGGACCAATCCAAAGGAGACCCAATGGAAGCAATCGCTAGGAAAGGAGACGGGATAATCGCTTGCCAGAGCCACCTGGTCGGCAAGCCTACTCTGAACCGCTATCTGTACTGAAACTATTCATGACGTCCCAATCCCATCGAGTGGGTTCGCCGCATATGTACTTAAGCTCAGGAGGTTTTCCAGAAATTATACAAAGCTCGTTTTCACTCTGGTTGAAAGAAGACACCTCACCGCACTCGACTGTCTGCCCGACTTTCACACAGTTTGGGGTTGTGGCAGCTAAATCATGCTCCATGTGTTCTTCAATAATGTCTCGCAAAGATGGGTTATCGAACATTTTCGCGACTTCGCTTACGGGCCCGGAATCTTTTAGGCTTTCGCTCCAAACGGCTTGCTTAAACACGTCCGCATTTGGGGTTACTCCAGAATTCGCCCAAAGTTCCTTGTCTTGTTCTGGAATGTCTACTCCTGTGCCTCGCTCCAGTGCGCTAAGTGCAAACATCCTGGCCGGTAACGTGTTTTTCACGTCTTCTTCATAATCACCTGAAAGAATAGTCAGGCTCAGCCTAGCCAACTCCAAATCGAGTTCCCGATCTTTGTTTAGATAGACCAAATAGCTCGCACCCAGAGTCCCAAGGACACCAATAACTGCTCCAACCAAACCGCTAACAAGGGTATTAAAGCGAGCTGCTTTGTGCTCGAGTTGCGCAATTTTAACTTCGACACTATCTGTCATTGTAAGTCCTTGTAACAATGGGAATAAGCATAATGAGCGGTTCCAATTTTGACCTTCTAGAGCTTGTTGTAAACATGCGAAATGAAAGAAATCACGCTTTGTCGTAGCTACAGTCGAAAGCGCTGCGTTCCCAAAAAGGTCAACTGATTGGACCTTAGTCGGACATCAAATCTAAATAGTTGGATTCGTTGAGTGATTAGCTGCTGAATCCACAAAATCGGGACACAAATCTGGACACAGAAAGCACGTACTATACGAAAGGAAACCGTCACGACGCGATGTAAGGTATTGAAATAATGGGATTTTAGTGGTGCCCCCACACGGACTCGAACCGCGGACCTACTGATTACAAATCAGTTGCTCTACCAGCTGAGCTATAGGGGCACTGGCAGTCGATTACTTCGTCCGACAGAGGACTGCAACCCTCATTTTTGACTCGAACTTGGGGATTGCCCGTTTTCCTGAGAAAGTGCAGAAACCGCGGGGTTGTTTCGTTGCAGATTTTCATGCGACGCAAAGACATAGAATGGGATGGACACAGCCCCTGAGGGTAAAAGGACTAAAGATGCAGGTAGTAATCCATGCCGGGGCCGCCTTTGCCGATGAAGGGCAAGTGCTGTCCTCGCTTTCGGCAATCAAGCAGGCCTTGGTGGATTGCCGTGCTGCGATCTTGGGGCCACGCGGCGGGCGTCAGTTTGTCAAGGTTCTGTCTGATGCTCTTGCTCAGGATTTGACTGATTCAGAAACGCAGGACGGGCTGCACGCCCTTCTTCCAGATGATCCAAATGTTGATCGTGTCATCCTCTCGAACGACAAGTTCTTTGGCCCAACACGTTCTGCCCTGCAACATGGACAGATTTACCCTTTTGCCGGGCAGCGGACAGCCTATGCCCAGACCTTGCTGGAGGATGCTCAAGTTGAATTATTCGTCGGTCTGGTGAACCCTGGGATTTTCATACCCAAGGTCCTGATGTCGATCCATGAAGATCACCGGCAGGAGATTCTGACCAGCACCGATCTGAGCTGCCTGAGCTGGTTGAGCATGATCGAAGATCTGCGCGATCTTGCGCCTCAGGTGCAGCTCACTTTGTGGAAGAATGAACACTTGCCACTGATTCTGGGGGATATCATGCGCACAATGGCGGGCCTGCCCGGTGACGCTCCTCTGGTGGATGAGTATGCGTTGCTGTCGTCGCTTCTGACTGAAACCGGTCAACGGCATGTTCTGGACATCGTGCGGGGCAGCGACGGCCTCGACAAAGATACTCAACGCGAAGACCTTGCGCGGATATTGGAAGACCACGCCCGGCCCGATGAGGTCGAAGAGGAACTTGATCTGCCCGGCTGGAACGCCGACATCGTTGACGCATTTACAGAGCTTTACGAGCAGGATCTGGCAGTCATCCAGACCATGCCAGGTATCCGGGTACTGTAACCTTTCTTTCGCGGCTGCACCCTTACTGATGCCTTTTCGTTTGCCGGATGATCCAGTCCGCAAATGCTTGTACGGCTTCGTTCCTCTGCCCGGTTGGTGTGGCAATGAAATATGCGCTGCCCGAGGTATTCGCCAGTTGCCCGGTCTGGACCAGCGCGCCCGACGCCAACTCGGCCTCGATCAGATAGGACGGCAAAATCGCAGCCCCAAGCCCGGCAACTGCGCCTTCGATCAGCATCGAGAACTGATCAAAGCGCATTCCTGGAAAAACCGTTCTGGCCTCAAGTCTATGGCTGGCATGATATTCGGACCACAGCCCGGGCCGCGAGGTCAGATGCAACAGCGGCAGATCGAACACATGCTGTTCCTCGAAAGTCCGTTGGTCGCCCAACAACACAGGCGCAGCCGCTACAACAAGTTTTTCCGGGAACAGCTTGCGTAGCCGCGCACCGGGCCAGTCTTCGTGCCCAAAGTGAATGGCAACGTCCATGCGCCGCTCTTCCAGGCTGAACGGCGTCGTGTAGGAATGCAGATCCAGTTCGATCCCCGGATGCAGGTGCTTGAAATCCGGCAGTCTGGGCACCAGCCACCGTGTCGCAAAGGTGGGCAGGACCGCCAAGGTCAGCAACGACGCACCGTCACCGGCCGCGATCGCACGATTGATCGTACCGTTCAGCCGCTCAAGGTCGCCTGCAAGTTCTTCAAACAAAGCGCGACCCGCTTTCGACAAGCGAACCGCACGTCCGACCCGGCGAAACAGCGTCACCCCCAGCGCAACCTCAAGTTCACGAACCTGACGGCTAACCGCGCCCTGCGTCACACCAAGCTCTTCTGCCGCCATGGTATAGCTTTCGTGGCGTGCAGCAGCCTCGAAACTGCGCATGAGGGCAAAAGACGGCAGGGAATTGATTCTGGGCATATCACTCATGAGTTTTAGTCACTGAAACGATACAAAGCAGCGTATTTTTATCAAGTTACTTTGCAGATAGAACCTCAGTCATCTCCAGAGGAAGATTAACAGTGTTCCATCGCGCAAACCGACTAAACGGTATCGAATTGTCCGAAATCGTGCAGATTTCCGAGGCCGCCGCACGCTTGCGTTCGGAAGGGCGCGATGTTCTGGCATTGTCGACCGGTGAGCCTGACCTGCCCACCCCGCCCCATGTGGTCGCAGCAGCCCACGCGGCAGCGCTGGACGGCAAGACGAAGTACCCGCCGACGGCCGGGGTGCCCGATTTGCGCATCGAAGTTGCCCGGCAGGCCAAAGCCGAAGTTGCTCAGGTCATTGTGTCGACCGGTGCCAAACAGGTGATTGCCAATGCCATGCTGGCCAGCCTGAACCCCGGCGACGAGGTCATCATGCCCGCGCCCTACTGGACCAGCTATTCTGACATAGTGCGGATGGCGGGTGGAACGCCCGTCATTCTGCCTTGCCAGATGGATCAGGGATTCAAGCTTCTGCCGGAACAGTTAGAGGCCGCCATTACACCGCGCGCACGCTGGCTGATGCTCAACACGCCGTCGAACCCGTCGGGGGCAATCTACACGCAGGATGAAATTGCCGCCCTCGCATCTGTTCTGTCCCGGCATCCACAGGTTTGGGTTCTTGCGGACGAGATTTATCGCCATCTCAGCTTTACTCCGTTTGTATCAGTGGCCGAGGCGGCCCCAGACCTTGCCGACCGTCTGTTGATCGTCGACGGTGTCGCCAAAGCATGGTCCATGACCGGATGGCGCATAGGCTGGGGGATCGGGCCGGTCGAGCTGATCAAGGCGATGGTGGCCGTTCAGGGGCAGGTTACCTCGGGTGCCTGTTCGATTGCACAATGGGCCTCGCTTGCGGCGCTGACCGGCAGCGCAGGCCTGTTGGAAGAACGCCGCGCCGTATTTGCCCAACGCCGTGATCTGGTGGTTGCAGGGTTGAACGCGGTTCCGGGTTTGCGCTGCGCGGCACCCGACGGGGCGTTTTACGCCTTCCCTTCCTGCGCCGGACTGCTTGAGGATCAGGGTGGGCCTTTCAAAAATGACGCTGACTTCTGCACCTGGTTGTTGGAAGATGCTGGTGTCGCTCTGGTTCCCGGTCGCGCATTCGGGTTGCCCGGACATTTTCGCCTGAGCTTTGCTTATGCCCAAGATACAATTGCAGCGGGGCTTGCACGTCTCAAAGCCGCTGTAGAAAGGAAACTCTCATGAAACCACAATCCCGCCCCCAGCTTGGCCCTTTCACTTGGGATGACCCTTTTCTGCTGGAAGACCAGTTGGCCGAGGATGAACGCATGGTGCGCGATGCGGCCAACGCCTACGCGCAGGACAAACTGCTGCCCCGTGTAACTCAGGCTTTTGCCAATGAAGAAACAGACCCCGAGATTTTTCGCGAGATGGGGCAAATGGGCCTTCTGGGCACGACTATCCCCGAAGAATTCGGCGGCATCGGTGCCAGCTATGTCACTTACGGTCTGGTCGCACGCGAAGTGGAACGCGTCGACAGCGGTTACCGCTCGATGATGTCGGTGCAGTCCAGCCTCGTCATGTACCCGATCTATGCCTACGGAACGGATGAACAGCGCCGGAAATATCTTCCGAAACTGGCCAGCGGTGAGTCTATTGGCTGTTTTGGCCTGACCGAGCCCGATGCAGGTTCGGACCCCGGCGGCATGAAAACCGTCGCGAAAAAGACCGAAGGGGGTTATGTGCTCAACGGCTCAAAGATGTGGATTTCGAACGCGCCCATTGCTGACGTGTTTGTTGTCTGGGCCAGATCAGACGCGCATGACGGCAAGATCAAGGGTTTCGTACTTGAAAAAGGCACACCCGGTCTTTCAGCCCCGAAGATCGAAGGCAAACTGTCGCTGCGTGCCTCGATCACAGGTGAGATCGTGATGAACAATGTCAAGGTCGGGGAAGATGCTCTGTTGCCGGGTGTCGAAGGTCTGAAAGGGCCGTTTGGCTGCCTAAACCGTGCACGATACGGTATCGCCTGGGGATCTATGGGCGCAGCTGAGGCCTGCTGGCACGCCGCACGGCAATATGGTCTGGACCGAAAACAATTCGGTCGCCCTTTAGCGCAAACGCAGCTGTTCCAGCTGAAGCTTGCGAACATGCAGACGGAAATCGCCTTGGGCCTTCAGGCCGCTCTGCGCGTGGGTCGCCTGATGGACGAAGCCCGCGCAGCGCCAGAAATGATCAGTCTGATCAAGCGAAACAATTGCGGCAAGGCACTTGAGGTCGCACGCCACGCACGTGACATGCACGGTGGCAATGGCATCAGCCAGGATTTCCACGTGATCCGCCACATGGTGAATCTTGAAACCGTGAACACATATGAAGGCACTCATGATGTTCACGCCCTGATCCTGGGTCGCGCGCAAACGGGCCTGCAAGCCTTCGCCTGAGGACGACAAAGATGGATCGCGCAACCATTGTGCATGACAACTTCCTGCGCCGGGTTGCGGCACGGGATTTTCCCGATGGCGCGACGCCGTCTGGCCCACTGACAGCGTCTGAAGCGGTCGGGCTATATCGCGCGCAATGTCTCAGCCGCGCTTTGGACCGCCAAAGCCGGGCAATGCAGAAAGCCGGTCAGGGGTTTTATACCATTGGCTCCTCTGGTCACGAAGGGATGGCCGCCGTGGCGGCAGCCCTGCGCCCGACAGACCCCGCTTTTCTGCACTACCGCGACGCCGCGTTTCAGATCGCCCGGTCCGATCAGGTGCCGGGGCAGAGCCCGACATGGGATATTCTGTTGTCCTTCGCTTCATCCTCTGATGATCCGATCAGCGGTGGGCGGCACAAGGTGTTGGGGTCAAAAGCGCTTTGCATCCCGCCGCAGACCTCGACCATTGCCAGCCACCTGCCCAAAGCAGTCGGCGCGGCTTATGCAATCGGGGCAGCCCGCCGTCACAAACCAGAACATGCAGAAATGGCGGACGACGCCATCGTCTATTGTTCCTTTGGTGATGCCTCGGCCAACCATTCCACCGCGCAAGGCGCATTCAACACTGCACAGTGGACGTCTTACCAGTCGGTTCCCCTGCCGCTGCTGTTTTGCTGCGAGGACAACGGGATCGGAATTTCGACCAAGACACCACAAGGCTGGATCGCCGCGACATTCTCTCATCGACCGGGACTGAAGTATTTCTCGTGCGACGGGCTCGATATTTTCGAAACCTACCGTATAGCACAAGAAGCCGCCGCCTATGTCCGCAGCCGTAAGAAACCCGCATTTCTGCACATCCGCACGGTGCGCCTGTATGGCCACGCCGGAGCAGATATGCCCACCACGTATTTGCCGAAATCCGAGGTCGAAGCTGAAGAGTCGAACGACCCCCTGCTGCACTCCGTCCGTCTGCTTGAACAATCCGGTTCGATGCAACCGGATGACGCGTTGAAGGTATACACCGACACCTGCGACCGCGTAGCGCGCGTCGCCGACAAGGCGATCACCCGCCCTCGCCTGAAAACCGCAGGTGACGTGATGGCCAGCCTGATCCCGCCCGCACGCCCCTGTGCCCCGACCAATGGCCCGTCAGCTGAACATCGGGCTGAAGTATTCGGCGGCGACCTCAAAGCACATGCTGAACCCCAGATCATGTCGCGCCTGATCAACTGGGCCCTGAGCGACCTGATGCTTGTACACGGCGAGATCGTGATGATGGGCGAAGATGTCGGGCGCAAAGGCGGTGTCTATGGCGTGACGCAAAAGCTTCAGGCCCGTTTCGGACCCGACCGGATGATCGACACGCTGCTAGACGAACAGTCGATTCTGGGCCTCGCCATCGGGATGGCCCAAAACGGGTTTACGCCCATGCCGGAAATCCAGTTCCTGGCCTATCTTCACAACGCCGAAGACCAGTTGCGCGGCGAAGCAGCCACCCTGCCCTTCTTCTCGAACGGTCAGTACACCAACCCGATGGTCGTTCGCATCGCCGGGCTGGGGTATCAAAAGGGCTTTGGCGGGCATTTCCACAATGACAACTCGGTCGCGGTTTTGCGCGATATTCCCGGGCTGATCCTGGCCTGCCCATCGAACGGCTCCGACGCTGCACGAATGCTGCGTGAATGCGTGCGGCTGGCACGGGAAGAACAGCGGTTGGTCGTGTTTCTGGAACCCATCGCGCTCTATCCGATGCGGGACCTGCACGAAGCCGGGGACGCAGGCTGGATGCACACTTACCCCGACCCATCCGAAAGGATCGGTTTCGGCGAGGTCGGCGTGGATGGCGACGGCGACGATCTGGCGATTGTTACCTTTGGCAATGGCGTCTACCTCAGCCATCAGGCGCGCAAATCGCTGGAGGCCGACGGGACAAAAACCCGGATAATTGACATGCGCTGGTTGTCGCCGCTTCCCAAAGACGCGCTGACCCGGGCCGTAAGCGGCGCCAAGCGGATATTGATCGTCGATGAAACCCGGCATCACGGCGGCGTGGCCGAAGCCCTGATGGCCCATTTCCACGAAACCACTGATGTGCCGATGGCTCGTATTGCCGCCGAAGACAGCTTTATTGCCACCGGCCCGGCCTATGCCGCGACCATGCCATCGAAAGACAGCATCGAGGCCGCAGCAAGATCCCTTATGGAGACGGGCAAATGAGGTCTGCTAAACAAACCGCTGTTGTCATCTGTCCGGGGCGCGGAACCTATAACAAACCCGAATTGGGTGTTCTGGGTCGGCATTTTACCGACAAGGCCCTGCTGGCACATTTCGATGGCATGCGGCGCGCACAGGGTCAGGAAACCCTAAGCGAACTGGACGGCGCAACACGGTATTCCGTGGCAAAGCACACGCGCGGAGACAATGCCTCGGCCTTGATCTATGCCGCCACGCTGGGCGATTTTCGTGCCATCGATCCGGAGAAGATCGACGTGGTGGCTGTGACCGGAAACTCGATGGGCTGGTATTCAGCCCTGGCCTGCGGGGACGCCTTGACTGCCGAGGCAGGGTTCGAGGTGGTCAACACCATGGGAACACTCATGCAGCAGAGCCTGATTGGCGGCCAGTTGATCTATCCTTTCATGGATGCCGACTGGCAGCCGAACCCGGCACGCAAGGCCGAACTGCTGGCTCTGGTCGCTGAGATCGACGGCACCGGCGCGACCCTCACCCTGTCAATTGATCTGGGCGGGATGCTGGTTCTGGCCGGGGATGAAGCTGGGTTGTCCGCCTTTGAAAACAAGGTGCCTGTGGTGCAGGAACGATTTCCGATGCGGCTGGCCAATCACGCAGGGTTTCATTCACATCTGCAACGCCCAGTTGCCGAAGCCGGTCGCGCCCGCCTTGCCGCAGATCTGTTCCGGCAACCCAATTTGCCCATGATAGATGGCCGTGGTCAGATCTGGTGGCCCGGAGCCTGTGATCTGGACGCGCTTTGGGACTACACCTTGGGTCATCAGGTGACCGAAACCTATGATTTCACAAAGGCCGTATCACAGGCCGCGAAAGAGTTCGCACCCGACATGTTCATCGTCACCGGACCGGGAACTACACTGGGCGGAGCCGTCGCGCAATGTTTGATCCTGAGCAATTGGGACAAGATGCAGGACAAAGCAAGCTTTCAGACCAGCCAACGCGAAGAACCTTCGCTGATCTCAATGGGGATCGAGGATCAACGCGCACGTGTGACCTGACCTTGAACACCTTGGCGGTTCGCCCGGCGCAAATCGATCTATCGCGGGCACTCCGCTCCACTCTTCGCACCGAACCTTCTGTTCAGAGCCTGCCCCAAAAAGCGCCTACTTATCAAATCCACGCTTCCGAAACGGGAACAGATGACTGAGCGCCCAACCCCGCGCGGCGACCCGTTATCCAATGCTTCAGGTCATTTGGCACCTTCGCGCAAATCGGGACTCTTTCGATCGAGCACCTTGCAGACAGGCGACAGGGCTAGGGTCAGGATTCATAACCAGTAGATGACTAGAGCCGCGAGCGCGATGGCGGATAGGAAGACCTTGGGACAACGATCATAGCATGTTGCCACGCGCCTCCAATCCTTGAGCCTGCCAAACATGATCTCGATGCGGTTTCGCCGCTTGTATCTGCGCTTGTCGTATTTGACCGGCGCCTGCGCTGCTTTCGACCAGGGATGCAGGCGCGTATCCCTTTGTCTTTCAAGGCGTCTCGGAACCAGTCGGCGTCATAGCCACGAGCACCCGAGCAGCCAGTCCACATTTGGTATGCTGCTGAGCAGAGCCCGAGCACCGATGTAATCGCTGACCTGCCCGGCGGTAACGAACAGGTTGAGCGGGCGACCTTTGCTATCGCAAATGGCATGCAGCTTGGTATTCATGCCGCCCTTGGTTCGGCCCCCTCTCGGCAGCATCCTTCGGATGCGCCTGCTGGGCAGTGAATCAGGCGGCCATGCCCCCCTTTTTGGCGCCTAAGCTGGACGCCGTGCGATGGGCTTTTAGATATGAGGCGTCGATCATGACAGTCTTCTTTTCACCGTGCTCGGCGGCCAGACCAGCCAACATTCGTGCGAAGATGCCTTTCTCGCTCCAATGCTTCGACCGGCTGTAGAGCGTTTTGTGAGGTCCGTATTCCCTGGGGGCATCTCGCCAACGCAACCCATTGCGATTGATGAAGATAATCCCGCTCAGCACCCTTCTACCATCGACCCGTGGCCTGCCGTTCGACTTCGGGAAGAAAGGGGAAAGCTTGGCCATCTGCTCGTCTGTCAGCCAATAAAGGTCGCTCATATCATCGCTCCGTTTTCGAGCCGTGAATCAAGCAACGAAGCGAAAATCAATGCATCCTGACCCTAGTTAGAGAGGATTCAGTGAATCCGGCCAGCGCCTTGAGTGTTCCGTTATCACGAGCAGCACATCTGCGCCGGACAGTGCTTCGCGCGTATCACGGATCATGCGCAGGTTCAGGTCGTCGATAACAGACGCAGAAATCGGTCGGCCAGGATTGTAATAGACTGTAATCAGGAATGTTCGCCCAAGTTTGGTGACGGACAGATCCTGTAGTGATCCTCCATCCTGAACAATAGCAGCACGCAGAGCCCGTCGGGCTGCAGCGACGTCTCCGGGGCTTGCGCTGACGCCCGCCAATTCACCCAATCCTCTGCGAAAATCTGTGACGTAGGTTCCGACCGCCAACAAGCACAGTACTAGGACGATTACCGAGTCGCCCACCGGCGCAACTGGTGCCAGCGGACCGTCGCGGAACAAGTAGACGGCACCCAGCCCTACACCTGCCGCCGCCGTGATCAGCCCGTCGAACATCGCAGCCTTGGACTCGAGCCGCAGGATCGAGCTGTTCTTTCCCATTCGGCGCCAGGTGAAATGATGGAAGCCCCACATGAAGGTGCATGTGAGGCCAATCCCGGCGAAGTAGATGATCATCGGCGCAAAGTTCAACGGCTCAGGCATTATGCCGTTGAGGTAGTTGTAGATATTCTTGATCGCATTCGTTATTGCGAACAAGACCAAGCCGAGAAGAGACAGTGAGCGAAATGTCGCAAAAATAGCCTCGTCAGCGGCGTAGCCGAAAGGGCGTACCTTGTCCGGACCCGCATCGATGCGACGACTGATTCGACGCCCAAGCAGCGCCGAGCCGAACCCGACCAGGGAGAACAGTCCGTCCATCATGATCGCGTTTGAATTCGACAACATACCAGCCAGCACCCCCGCGGCGGCCATGAAAAGGTTTCCCCACATGGCCACGCTGAGAGAGCGTCTTTCCAGCCGTTTTCTGCTATCTGAATTCAGCGTCGTCATATTTTGCAGTCCTGATGTGACATCAATCTGCTCTTCCAATATCCTTCCGTTGATGTTTCGCCAACACTTGTGGTGAATATTAGAAGAATCCGTCAACAGGTCAGTGGTTTATCCCCATGGCATCGCCATTTGTGGACAGGTCCCTTCATAAAGAGTTTTCTTGGCGCCTGAGATCATTTAGCCAGCACTCATTTCTCCGGCCTCACATGATTGTTGATTTCCACTGAAAAGTGACCCGGTAGGCCTGATAACTTTCACTGAGAATTGACCCTTGTGAACACATTGCTCCGAGGATTTTGTTTGGGGAGACTTGAAGTGATCGGCATGGAATTTTTTGAGTGTCATACGACGCTGGGCATTGCGTGACAAAATGCCAATCCGCGATAATTAACGGCGCACGGGGCTGTCTCGCAACACCGTCAGAAAGTATCTGCGCGAAGGTGCTGTAGAACCGAGGTTCAAGACGCCGCCGCGTTTGAGCAAGTTGGTTCCGTATGCGGATCGGTTGCCTGATGGCTCTCACTTTGCCCAAAGAAACAGCGTGGAGTAGTACAACTTGATTTACGTCAGGCAAAGTAGATCGCCTGACGGATCAGACCAACTGAATTGGCTATACCCCAGTTCAGCATCTGAAAATGTGTGTTCTGGCTTCCTTCGTGGCCGAACCAGTTGCAGAAATAGTTTCCCGCGATCAGAAAAGCGGCCCAGATGGCGCGATACAGCGCGACACTAATCATATCAAGACAGAGCGCCGCCGGAAGAGCGACAAACCCCACAGCAGCGCTAGCCATTGCACTGACGCCAGTCACAGACCGGCAACGTCCAGGACGGTTTTCGCAGCCAGTGTGGGCTGTCGCACCTCTTCAGTGCGTAACCGCCTGTTAAAGGTATGTTCGTACTAGCCCTACGCCGATCCGGCGAACACGATCGCCGGTCTTGTCAAACCAACATGGTCTGATAGGCTTTGGGCGCTCGGTTGGTCTCGTACGACGTTGCTTTGAAAGGCCTTCATCCGAAGTACCTCTTATATTGTTCCATTAGAATTCGTTTGAGGCAAAGAATAACGTCCAGGGCTTCTTTCTCGGACAGTGGGCCCAATTGGGGCAACAAAACGGAGGCGCGTGCATGAATCGGACAATACCTGCAGACCCTTCACAGCTAAACATTCCCTATCGTTCGCGCGCGGTTACGCCAGAATTGAAAATTCTATGTATTCTGGTCGAAGCTGCAGATCGTTTTTTTCCAGTTGCTGATACAAAGCGGTCGCCGATCAGAGCAGGTGTTAGTCTAGTACTGGCAGTAGCTCTGATATCTAGTCCCATTCAGTCTTTCGCAGAAGTTACCGTGATAGGTCCCGGCGAACGCGTCACAGTGGAGGATGGCGGGCGACAGACGTCGATGATCGTCACAGGTGTTCTGGGTGCACAGGTTGTTCCGGAGTATTTCGGAGCGAATAGTCAGCAACTTTATCCAATGGGAAGTGTCGAAGTTCCGTTTCTGTTTTCTCAGTTTCTTCGGTATGGCGATCCGGTCCTGACGGAAGATCCATTGGTATTTCCTCCCGGGTTCATTCCCAGGCTATCAGCGCGATATGTTCCGCCACGGGACTCTTCCGACTACCCAGAGCTGACTGGCCTGGAAGATGTCGGTCTATCCATCGAAATCGGCGCAGGGGTCGGATATGTTTCGCGAAACGCCGAAGTTTTTGCAGATCTTCGGTATGGGCTGGGCGGGCACGACAGTTTCGTCGCCGCAATCGAAGCCAATTACATAGCGCGCCCGATGGATCGCATGACAGTGCGCTTCGGGCCGCGACTGTTGTTTGGTACAGACAAATATAATCAGACTTATTTCGGAATTACGCCGGACGAAGCCATACGCAGTCAATACCCCGCCTACGACCCAGCTGGAGGGCTGGTCAGTGCAGGGTTGGAACTCGTCGTCACCCACAGGTTCGCCGATACTTGGTGGCTGGAAGTTGGTGCCAAATACGAAAGGTTTCAAGACGCGGCTGCCGGCTCACCCATCGTTCGTAATGGGTCCGCCGATCAGTTCGAAGTGCGTGTTGGTCTCCGTCGCGCCTTTTTAGTGCGCTTCTGACGTGGTCGAAACCTTTTCGCACAGACCACTTGTAGGGGATTTGTTGCAAAGATGTGAGCCCGTCGAGTTGTATCAGCAATCGCCTGTGAGTCAGACGGCGAGCTCAGCGAACTGCTGAAATGGACAGAGTCAAGGTTTTGATTTGGCCCTTGCGGATCATGTACGACACTTCAATTCCGTCGAGCGTTGCCGCCGCTGAAGCGAAGGCCTTGAACCCCAGCATTGGTCGCGTGCGTCTCTTGATGAAACGATGTTCCTGTTCCACGATATTGTTCAAGTATTTCCGCCTCACCATCTCAATCGGGATCGTGCAGACAAAGTCTTTGAGCATTTTATTGATGGCCTTAATCCCCGTTACTCTGATTATGCCTCCTTCATTTTAAAAGTTTTTTCGTGTGTCCAGATGCCGAGCATCAGGATCGCAAGTCTTCTGGCAAGAGCGACAACGCCTTTTTGTGACTGGTAGGGGTTTCGAGAGCCCGAGCCCATCTCTGTAATTCCGATCCATTGCCCAGTTTTACTCGGTTCAGAAAACTGTCTGCCGTCATCGACTACCGGGTAAATTTAGGGGGTAACTCAAGAACACTGCGAAGAGGATCACATCTTTCGGATACTGTGCGCCTTGGAAGGAGATCATAAACAGACTTTCGACTTCAATATTTTGATATCCATTCACTCGAAACACTTATGAGCGTCAGCAGTCAAAACTTAGCAACAGATCCCCTTGACTCTGCCCGTTTCGTCAATCCGACGAGTTGGCAATCTGAACCCATAGCGATCGCAAATCTATTTGACCGACCTAAAACTTTGCAATGAAACCTATCTACTCGCCTCGCACCTCGACGAATCGGCTCGCCTCAAGCCTCTTCAGTCCCTCGTCAATTCGCGCACGTAGCCGATCGTCCATCATAATTTTCGCTGCATAGTCTGTGGGATCGACGCCGCGTTCTGTGAATGTCGCGATCGCGGCGCGGGCACTTTCGAATTCCCCGGCCAGCGCATGCGTGACCGCGATCAGTAACCAGTCGTAGATCGCATCGCGCGCGTCGATGTCACGGACAAGGTCGGAGGCTGAGCAGTAATCTCCCGCGATCAATGGTTCCATCGCGAGCGATATGGACACCCAGATTGGCAGCAACGGGTTGCGTTCGCGCGCTTCTCGCACAAGCGCAAGGCCGTCTTCGATGTCACCCGACTTGGCGAGCCAGCCACCGACCAATGCCATCATCAGCGTCGCGTTTGGGTTAGCATCGACGGCACGCGAGATTAGATTTCGGTACCGTGCAGTGTCCCCCTGTGCTTGGGTAAAGGCTGCTGAGGCAAAAAGCGCCTCCTGGCAATTGGGAGCCAGAGCGATGGCCTTCTCAGCGTGGATTCTTCCCGGCTCGATCACATCTTCGATCGGGGTAGCGCCGAGTGTCGCTGCTTCGATCAATGCTATCGCAACCAAAGCATGGGCGAGACCGCTCGATGGGTTGTGCCGGAGGGCGCCTTCTGCGAGCTCCTGAAACTCCTTCAGGCTATCAAGTCGTGATGTACCTACGTGTGCATGAAACGCCAGAAGCGCTTCATAGACGCCTGCATCCGTAGCACTGCGGCCGGTATATTGCGCGTTCAGATCTTCGGCGACGATACCGTAGGCATCAGCCAACCGTCTCGCACATTGGCACGCGATGTCCTCCTGAAGTCCGAATACATCGGCATAGTTGGACTCGATCCGAAACCGGTCTGACCAGATCAAGGTCTCATCAGGAAGCCGGCTCAACTGGACTAAAATGCGAAGGTTCCCACCGGCCTCGCGAACGTTGCCACGCAATATGTAGTCGACCCCTCCTGCAAGGGCCGAATTGTTGTTGTCAGATGCGATCACGCTCTCATGCCAACCGGAAATCACGCGTAGATGGCCAAAGCGCGCCAGCTCAAGTGCGATCTCCTCGGGAAGTCCGTCTCGGTACAATCGCGCCTTTTCTCCATCTTCTCCGGTAAAACCCAGGATAGCCAGCTTGGGCAACTCCGTCTGCGGGGTCCTTATTACCTTGGCCCGAACTGGAGGTCGCATATCGAAGCAAGGTCGATAGTGCCCCTTTGGCACCGATACCACCAACTGGTCTCCGGCGCCCGAGGTCAGGTAATAGTGTTCGAGTGCCTTTCGCAACTTGATCGCTTCGAGCCGGACGACGGGATCGCTGTTAGGGTCGAAACTGGCGTCGCGACCGAAAACATCCATTGCCAGTGCAGTGCCCTTAAGGAGATCTCCACGTCCGGCGAGTTCTTCCTTCACAAGGTGGGTCAGGAACCTTTGAACCCGTGGCCCGGCGGTGAAATCCGAAGAGGAAAGAATGCGATTGAGTTGTGCAGTGACCGCTTCCTCATCTGGTTGAATTTCGGTCAATGCTTTCACACTCCCTAGCACCAACTTGTATCGGGTTCATACAGGCCGATGGTAGCAGCGTCGAAGAACATGGTCGAGAGGGCCGCCCGGAAACTTCGCAGCAGAGCCTCCTAAACATAACGGTGGACCAGTTCAGTAAGGGTGGCGCAGTTCCGCATTATCGATGGCAAATTGATATTATTCATATATGATGGAACGACTAACAGGGGAGACAACAGATGAAGTTTATTTCTGCCAGTGTACTGGCGCTATGTGCCAGCCTTGCTCATGCTCAGGATGCCGCAGACCTGGTTTTGAAAAATGCTTTCGTCCTGACAATGGACAAAGAAAATCCCGAGGCGCAAGCCGTTGCCGTACGAGGCAATCAGATCGTGTATGTTGGCGACGTGAATGGCGTGGAAAGCTTGACTGGCGAGAACACCGAAGTCCTTGATCTGACCGGCAAGATGGTGCTCCCCGGCTATGTCAGCGCCCACGACCATGTTCTTGGCTCCGCTTGGTCGACACTAGGCGTCGATCTGAATGCGGCAAAAGACAAAGAAGAAACACTGCAGATGCTGCGGGACTACGTGGCGGAAAACCCGGATCTGCCGATCGTTGTCGGCCAAGGATACAATGCAACCCTTATGGGGGGGGCGCCGACTGCCGCTGAGTTGGATGAAATCATCCCCGACAAGATCGCGATTATCATCGACTTCACCATTCACGATGCCTGGCTGAACACCAAAGCGCTCGAAGCAGGAAACATCACCAAAGATACGCCGGACCCGGTGCCAGGGGTTACTTACTGGATCAGGGATGACGACGGAAACCCATTGGGCGTCGGCAAGGAAGGATCGTGGTTTCCTGTCTATACGAAGGTCGCTTGGGATCCCGAGCGAATGATCGAGGAAAGCCGCGAAAAACTTCAGCCACAAGTGGTCGCAGGCGGCACAACAACAGCACTGATTCCTGGTGTTGTCACTCCGAATTTCACAAACGCACCTGGCATGTTCGATGATTTGGAGGTTTCCATGAAGGTGCTTGAAAAAGCGCTCGCCGACGGTGATTTGCCAGTGCGAACATTTGTTCAACCGGCCTACAAGGACGCGACAGCCGATCCGGTTGAATTTGCGGCGCGGGCACGTGCAATGGCCGACAAGTACAACGGTGACTTGTTTCGCGTACATGGCATCAAGTTACACCCCGAAGGGACATGGAGTGCCGGCGCGGTTCTGATGCTGGAGCCGTTCGAGGGAACAGACAATATAGGCATCTCGGCGGTGAAACCGGATCAGATGAAAGAGGTCGTCAAGGCCGCAAACGACCAAGGTCTAGATGTTTTTGCCCATGTTGAAGGGTCGGGCACTGTGCGTGGGATGATTGACGCGATCCTTGCGTCGCGCGACTCCGGCAACGCGGACGAGCGCAATGCGCTGCATCACTATCAGATCGTTCATCCTGATGACCAGCAACGCATGATCGACAACAGCATTCCGGTAAACATCACCCCGATTTTTTCGGTAGATTGGGCTGGGCAGGATCAGGACTTTCTCAGCATGTTGGGTGACACGCGCACGAACGAGCGTGTTTCTCAATACAGGCCACTGGCCGATGCCGGGGTCAGCGTCAGCCTTGCAGGAGATTACCCATCCGCGCCGATGTCGACCAACAGTATGCTCTATCAGATCTATACTGCGGTTACGTTCAAGAACCCCCTGGACCCCGCGAACTCTAAGAAGTTCCCAAATGGAGCTGCCCCGCTGGACCTGATGCAGGCGATTGAGGCCGTAACAATCAATCCTGCCTGGCAATTGAGAATGGAAGACAAGCTGGGCTCCCTAGAGGTGGGGAAATTGGCCGATATCGTAGTTCTGGACCGAAACATTCTGGAATTGGATAACCCCGAAGAGCTGCTGACGACCAAGGTTCAAGCAACGATTATGGATGGACAATTCCGCCATCGGGATGGACTATAGTCGCGGTCAATACGACCGAACTTCAGAGGCACCCCACATTATGGAGGTGCCTCTTTTTTCGTTTTGGCCCAGATGTTTGATCCCAAGGTTTGATAGTGCGACCCTTTCGCAGCCCTGGAATTGGGACACATCATATTCGCGACGGATGTAGGTAGACATGATCTGCGAGACCAAAAGGATTCGGTACCGCCTGCACAATCTGAATTCAGGGCCAAATCGAATACTCCACATTCCGAACCATCAGACGCCTGTAGGCGAGAACTTGGGGCGGGACAAAAACAGAATTCGTCCAGATCGCCACTGCCTCGCTTTCGTAGCTGACTTGATTGTCGAGCACTATCCGCACGACCCGAGTACGTGTCTCAGGTGAATAGCGGTTCGCTCTGTTGTCTTTTTAATGGCTCCAATCTTTCCTTGATTTGGAGCCTCCGGAAAACCCGGAGCGGGTCACTTCAAGGCTGCCGAGCATACCTCAGGCTAATCCTGAAACGCTTTAGTGTTGAGCTTTTAAGGCCAACAAGCATCAACGGTGCACCGTGTTCTTTCTGCGCTCGAAGAGGGAAAGAATATGTGCCGCAATCACCATTACCAGCCAAATCAAAGACGAACTGAAATTTTCGGCCGCAGCAAGTGGCAAAACCGCAAACCCAAATAATATTGAAACGAAATCACTTGCCTGCCAGCCATCGGCAAGCAGGTCGGGCAATAATCCAAGAAAGCTGCCGAATGCGCCTGCAATCAATGTTGACAAAAGTCCGCCAACCAATGCTGTAACCCATCCCCCAACGCCTGAACGACCAAACATCGGAGCAAGCAGAAACCCCATGAACGCCCCGCCCAACGTCATCGCAATCACGTAGCGTGTCACCAGCCCGAAGTTCTGTTTCGCCCACTCGTCACTCAACCCGCCGGGAAGGTCCCGAGAAAGGAAGAGCAGGAATAAGCTTGCACCGATCACGGCCATTACCAATGTTGCTGCTCGTCGTGGCGCTTTATACTGTGATTTCGCGACTGTCATTCAATCGGTCCAAATCGAGAGGGATTTTGATGGATGCGAGCGGGGCCGCTCCGTGGCTCGGTTTTTTCGCGTAAACAGGTCAACCGCATCAATCTGCTTGTTTAATTATACAACAAAACGCGTGCGCGGCGTCAACGGCAAGCAAGGGAATTAAAACCATGCAAAACATCCAGGAACATTGATTGCATTTGCGGTCGTCAAATGGTCGGGGCTGCCGTCGGGGCCACTCAACTGTTTCTAACGAAAACAGTTAACGACCGTGGGGAGCAAGTCACGGCCTATTAACAAATAAACAAATTTGATTATGATCGCCTTACAAAGGCGGCGAGGTGTTCCATTATGAAGCGGTTTTGGCAAGTTCTCCTATCTTCAAATTCAGCACGTGCATTTTTCCATGTTTCGACACAGGTTTCAGCGGTTCTCGGCGCTCTGACATTCATTGCAGCTTCGATAATCGGCGGCACAGCGGCGGCTCAGTTTCCAATTGCGGGAAGCTACGGGTTGGGTGGCGGGTTGGGACAAACCTCTGCTGTACTGCCTCCTCAGGGAACTAGGGTAATCGAAAATGGGTGGATCAACTACGATATCCAACGTTATGTCGATGACAACGGAGATGACATCGGTGCACCAACGCCCACAGTCAACGCGGCCCGGTTGACCTTCAGATATGTTTTTCGTGACGTCAGGATACTCGGGGCCGATTATGCGGCAGGCGTTGTCCTGACTTACCGAGATCAGATATTGCGGCCTGAACCCGGGTCGGGGACAGACTACCATCTGGGAGACACAGTTGTCACACCAATCGCGTTGGGGTGGCATCACAATACCTGGCACTTTCAAACATCCTACACCTTTTGGGCCCCAACCGGAGAATTTGAAGCGGGTGGAAGCACCAACACCGGCAAGGGCCTTTGGAGCCACATGCTGTTCGTAGGATCAACATGGCAGCAGGACGCAAGCCTGCCTTGGGCGGCAACGTTTCAGGCACGTTACGAAACGTTCGGACGCCAGAAAACCACCGATATTCGCCCAGGTGACGTCCTGTCATTGGAGTTTGCTTTTGGAAAAGAAGTCGCCCGGGGCTTCAGTCTGGGGCTTTTGGCGGCACGATCATTCCAAGTTTCAAAGCAAAGCGGTACACCCGGAGGCAATCCCTCAAAATATGAGATCAACCTAATCGGAGCTGAAGGTGTCTGGAAACCCAAAGATCTTCCAGGCGCTCAGATCGCCTTGCGCATGGGGAAGGAATTTGACAACCGAAACACGACGGAAGGCTTCGCGACCCTGCTGTCGCTTGCCTACGCATTTTAACCGGAGTGCATGAGGTCATTCGGTGAATCGTTTACCTTCAAAGGCAAAATGAGAGAAGATCGTGCCTGCGTGGCGATTTTGGCTATGAGTGTAGGCTGTGCTGCGACAGCGCAAAGTACTGATCCGGATGCTTCAGAAGCGGCGGCACGCGCAGCATTGTCAGTTTTGAGTATTGCTGCCACCCCAAACGAAACAATGTCTTCTTTTTCTTTTCTAAGGGCAACAGGCGACACAAAAAGCCTTAGATCAAGCCAACTCCGAGGCGGGTATCACCCGCTCGAAAATGGCTTATATCTTGAAGGGCTTGTGGCTTATCAGAAATACAACCCGGTGCTTTTCTTTCCAGAAATTGCACCTGGTGTCGATGTGGACGTGACCTGGGCAAGTGTAGCGGCAACCTTTGGTTTAGGCTGGGAGTTTCCGTTGAAAAACGACTGGCGCATTCGTCCGGTCGGGCATGTATCATTCGGCCATGTTACGGCTGATGCTTCAATTATTGACTTCCCGTTGCTTCCGGTCAATTCGCAGTCGGCGGATTCAGTTGACGGAAACCTGAATGCACTGGGATTAGGGGCATCTGTCGCCGTATTCAAGGAGACCCAGGTTGGCCTTTGGCAGGCAGAATACCGATTTCGCCAAACGTTTCTGGAGTTTCACCCAATTGACGAACCACAAGCCGGTGGGGCCAAGGCCAACTCCAACCAGACGACGCTTTTTTCTCGCCATCGCTATCCTTTGAAAGATGTCAGGTTCTTCAACTTGCCCACGCACCTAGTTCTGGATGCTGGACTGGTGTACTATCGAGGGGATGCCGCAAAGGTTCTGGACACCGATTGGTTGGCAACTGCTGGTGTCGGCATCGAGTTCGACGCAAGCCGAATTGGTGTTCCATTGGTTCAGGCCGGGCGGATAATGCTGAGTGGTGTAATCGCCGAGGATTTTGACGGTTATTCCATAGGCTTGGGCCTAAGGTTTTAGCGTCGCGCTCAACTTTGAACTTAAGACAATGTTCGGACGTGGGTTTCCCCGTTGGGAATCCAAATCTATGAATCTTGTAAGTTTCTGGATCTGTTGCAAACTTTTGACCTATGGCCTTCGTTGAGTTAGCGCCTGTTTGGCTGATGGCAGGTGTTGTCACGTTAACCCGCGATCCGCATAAAGATCCTGGTTTTTGGATTTCAAACGTAAACGGTAACTCGATCACACGTGGGCAGCGAGGTTCCAGGGCAAGAGATCGTCGATCTGGCTTTGTTTGTGGCCGTTGACGATGGCTGAGAGCGTTGCGGTCAGATATACATGTGGATCGACGTTGTTAAGCTTGCAGGTTTCGATCAGCGAGGCGATGACGCCCCGGTTTTCGGCGTCCGCGTCGTGTCCGGCGAAGAGCGCGTTTTTCCTGTTCAGGGGCAGTACCCGTTCATTCTGCCCATGTCGGGCAGCTTTCCCGTGTGCGTTACGGATGGAATGCCTATTTCGGTTCAGATATCCGGGTGTTTCAATCCCGCCAGCGCGGTGATGGACAATACGTAGCTTTGGAGCGCGATCATGGCGCCGGAGTGGGTTCTTGACGCGGCAGTGTGTTCGAACCTGAGTTTGGGCGTCCCGCTGGTTTCCATTGCTGCGCTTAATGATCTTCATGGTGTTCTCGCGTCCCTGGGGTTCCGGCGAAGCGTTTCGAAGAGGAAACGACAAAGGAGGCCGAGTATGATTCCGGAACGAAGGACCGATCCAGCGCAGCTGCCGCTACCCTTTCATCCCAATCCGATTATACAGATTACGCAGGAGGAGAAGGCAACTGCTCTGACCGCGCTGGCCCAACTTCTGCTTTCGGCCGAGCCTCCCCCACTGAACTGGTCCACCGCTATGTTTAGGAAACGGAGGACCACGAATGTCCTTTACGACCTTCTCACTGTGGCTCTGCTTGGTTCCGGGTTTCTTTCTCATCTCCACTCCTTGGTGGTTACGATGAGCCAGAAATCCTCTCTTATCAAATCAACCTAAACTGTCCCATTAGCACTGACGTCAGACACTGGTTGTTAATCCTGACCCTAGAATCAATTACCCCGACTACGCATAAATTATGTGAAGTCGGGATATATTTGGTTAGCTTGCCACTCCTAAAAACGGTAGTTCAAACCGAATGTCGCAGTGGTGACACTAAAATTATTGTCTCCGCCGGATGTGTCAAACCTGTCTTCAAGAATTTCGCCGAATAGTGAAACGTTATTAGAAATGCGGTGCTCCAATCCAATGCCGATTGTATATCCCCATTCGTCATTGGTTGCACTACTCGCAGCGTAAGCTGAGCCGGTCGTTACGTAGGCCATGGTGTCTCCAAAAGAGTAGCCACCCCGAATTTTGATGCGGCTCAAGCTGTCCAAGTCGCCAATACCTGCGGAAACATTGGAGTAGCTGGAGTCAACTGAAAGACCAGCTACCCAACTACCGTCAATTCCCCAATCGCGACCCACATGAAGTCCAACCAAGTCGCCATGGCCGTCCAAGTCCTCTGCAAGGTTCCCATAGCCAAAACGGGCTCCGACGTAGCTGCCATTCCAGTCTGCTGCGAAAGCAGGAACAGAGGTGAACGCCATCACTGTGGTCATTGCGATCGCCGCGGGTTTTATTACCATTCTTCCAGACATTGTCTTACCTCGGTGAGTTGTTCGTTTGAGATCCGACGGTATGAGATTTGTTAACCGTCCTCTGGTTAACTGTGGAAGATTGAGAACATTCTGGAGGTTCGAAACTGTAAGTTACAGTTACCGAACTGAACCTTCCCATCTGAATAAAACTGACCTGCCCGGTGTTGTTACGTTAGCTCGCGATCAAGCAAAGAATACTGTTTAATAAAATTCAAGCTGCTTGAGTGGCGGCATTCCAGGCGTCAATTGCTTCGAGGCGGTGATATCGAATTGTTCAGGCGGAGCGGCGGCGAGCGGGGATGCTGGAGCGGTTGCGGATTGCGGAGTGTGTCGCCATGTACCTTTGCAACCCTGCTGGAGAGCGACGGCCTTGCATTGTCCTTTCTCGCTTTCGGAATGGGAGATGGCTGTTTTCGGCGCGGTTATTGAGGCCCTTGTGCGACCAATGCTCCAGACCCGGCGCGACCTCTCGCTTGGCGGCACCATACGAGCGCAGCACGTCCGTGATGATCCGCTTGGGAGTGAAACCAAGACGCTTCATCAGGCGGCGTAACAGCCGTTTTGCAGCCCGTTTGTCCCGTTTCGGTTGGAGTATCTCGTCCAGCACGACGCCATGCTGATCAACCGCGCGCCAAAGCCAATATTCGCGACAATAGAGCCTCACAACAACTTCATCCAAATGCCAGACATCGCCAGGACGACCCTGTCTCTGCCGCAGGTTTCGAGTTACCGCCGGCCCGAACTTGATGAACCAACGCAGGACGGTTTCGTAAGAAGCATCGATCCCCCGCTGCAGCATCAACTCTTCAGTTTCCCACAGGCTCAGATTGAAGCGAACGTACAGCCACACCGCTTGCGCGATGATCTGAGGTGGAAATCGGTGGCGCCTGTAGCTGATCGATGACGAAATCATCGATGTCACCTACGTCTAAATCGTATCATGGTCACCCTCGAGCGCAATCGCTACAGCGGCCCGGCCAGCCTCATAAACTGCTGTATCTGCCGGCATGTTTACACGGAACGGTTGGTCGTTTTGGCGGAAGGCCCGACCGTTTGTGCCCACGATCGCATCATCGAGCTGTCACACCACAAATCCGGCAGCGTGATCTATGACTGGTGACATCACTTCGCTGTGATCCAACGCAAGCCCGGCGCCCGGCGCAATATCTAGCCTCAACAATCTCGCCGAATAACTTGGCAATGCCGTTTCAAAAACTATCTGCCCTAGTGGAGTTAGCGTTGCGACGAGGGAAACTTCCTTGACTCTATGCTGGCTAAGGACCACTAAAGTGCATTGGTGAAAATTACTCGTCGTCGCGATGCTGCCGGCTTCGATGATCCAATGGCCTTCAGACTAATTGTAGCATGTGCCCAGCACAGGAACGGGTTTCGCTGGGGTCTTCGCTATGAGCTCGTTCCTCGCAAGCATTCGCAACTGTCACCTGACATGCACCAGTCACCGCGTGACCCATGAAAGAAGGCGCCGTATGAACAGCACATGGCTCATTAATTGCGTGCTTGATGGCCGATAGATCAGGTCTCAGGCTCCGCTTCAATCAGTCATTCATCGTGTTTACGCGCTGCATTCTTTGTTTGATCCCAGCACTTTTGGTGTCGCTCTCAGGAACAAAGCTTCCTGCCCAAGTCGCAGGCAATGCCGATGGATCAGTTTGTGACGAAGGTTTCGAAAACAAGAATGGGTCGTGCCAAAGAACAGACTTACCAGAAAACGCATATTTGACGGGTAGCTCCTATGGCATTGGCTGGGAATGCAATCACGGTTTTCAGAATGTCGGAGATCTCTGTGAGGAAATAAGAGTTCCTGAAAATGCCTATCTTGCATCAACCGGAGATCAGTGGGAGTGCAATCGGCTGTTCCAGCGTGTCGAAGAAAAATGCGAAGAACTGATTGCACCTCAAAATGGATACGTCGAAACCAGGTTTGGCGCACAGGAAATACACTGCAACTGGGGATTTCGTAAGGAGAACCAGGATTGTGTTGCAATAGAAGTCCCAAAAAACGGTCGTCTGAGCGATAAAAAAAGCTCGGATGGTTGGGTTTGCCTCAGAGGTTACAACGCGGCGGAGAGCGGCTGTGAGCCCGTGGCTGTTCCACAGCATGCGTATCTTGAACCAGATTCCCACTCTGGATGGAAATGCGAACGTGGTTTTCGCGCAAACCGGGACAGGTGCGATGCGATCCTTGTTCCTTCAAACGCTCATTTGAATCGGAGAGGTGATGGTTGGGAATGCAATCGGCCGTTCACACGACAGAACGATAAGTGCGCCGAAAATATTCCACGAAAATAGGTTCGTGGAAATCAATATCGCCTGACAAATCCGGAAGGACCAAGCCGTGAACCATAACTCGATTGACGAAAATCTTGGCAAAAGGATCAAAGCCGAAAAGGCGCGTCGCCGGTCCCACGGGATTAAGATATCTATAGCGTTAGCAGTGTTTGTTGCAGCGGTAATTGTAGTGGTGTTTCTCTGATGCGTAAAAATGCCCCTCAAGTGACCCTTTCTGACTCAAAGATGTCAGTGCGTGGTCTGGAACAAAGAGCATTTCAGGACCGCAGTGTTCGCAAGACGCGGAACGCCGACGTATCAGAAGTGATCGAAGTAGAATTTGGAAAGTACTTGATTAAGGCTGGCATTCTGAGCGGTAACAGCGTTGCGCGCGCATTCCCCAAGCCACCAGCGAAAACGCAAGGTTTGATTGCTGATGCAGTTGGCGAAACACCGTCATTGGCCATTGAAGCCTTAAAAGAAATTCTCGAAGAGCGAGACAGGAAACGCAGCGCTCGACGTCGTTTGGAGGCGAACTCCGGCAACTTCATTCCCAGTGAAGGAGAATATGTCGAGGCATTGCGCCAGATCAGGCTCTCCACTGCGCAGGTCACCATGCTCAAAGCACTTACAATCGCAGGCAAGGAAGGACTGAGCATTGGTCAGTTAACTAAGGCAGCTGGTTACAAATCGCGCGAGGCGTCCGTCAAGGTCTTCAAGAAAATCGGGCTATCGATTGCAGAATATCTGGAACTCGAGCTTCCCGAAGCCGGATCGGCACAGAATGATGGCGCCGCTCAGGTATTGGCATTTTCTCACGTCAAAAGTGACGATGAACCAGCGACTTGGATCATGCATCAGGAGCTGCGCGATGCTGTTCGTTCGGTTCTATGACGCACGGTCCAGCGCCTGCCTTTGAAGCGAACTTCGAACCGGAATAAACGCAAGAAAGGCGCACACGTAGCTTATGTTGGAGAAAAAACCATATCCGCTCGACCTGATCTATGTACCTGTGAAACGGGCCAAAACACTTGATCAACAAAAGGTTCTGACGCTGGCAGAAGATATCCTGAAGAATGGCCAGAAGACGCCGATCCAGATACGTGCGGACAACAAGCGGTTCGTGCTGATTGAAGGCCTTCACCGACTAGAGGCCATTCGCGCCCTAGGCGGTGATACGGTTGAAGCCTATTTGGTCCGTGCCAGACTACACTAAACTCTTTTTGAGATTGGCGTTCGACAAAGCCTCGGAAAATGCCAGCAGGCGCTGACCTTCTTCATCCCAAAGATGCAATCGTGCACAGTGAAAGCTCTCGAACAAAGTAATACGCTGGCAATTTTCCAACTCGGAATGGTCGCGCAAAACTTCGTCAAGCCGGTAAAAAGGTATGCGGCTGGCAAGGTGGTGAACATGGTGCACACCAATATTGGCAGAGAACCACCGCAGGATACCTGGCAGGGCATAGTGAGAACTTCCATAGAATGCTGCGTTCTGAAGATTCCACCCTTCTTCCCGCTCCCAGGTCGTGTGTTCAAACTGGTGTTGAATGTAGAAAAGCCAAATACCAATCGACGCGGCGACGATCATGGTTGGCAGGAATACATAAACCAGTACATCCATGCCTCCGGTCCAAAAAATCAGAGCCAGGACCACCGCAATCGCGGCGTTTGTTCCCATTGCACTTGCCCAATACAGCCAGCCTGACCGCATGAAACCAAAGGGCAAGCGATTTTGAAGAAAGAACGTGTAGACCGGTACAATACAGAACAGGAAGAAGGGGTTCCGGATTAACCTGTAAGCGGCACGACCGGCCCACTTTCGCTTCAGGTATTCCTCTACAGTCAACGTAGGGATATCGCCCATCCCGCGCCGATCAAGGTTGCCGGTTGAGGCGTGGTGAATCGCATGGCTTTGCCGCCAGACGTCATAGGGTGTGAGGACGAGAACACCCAGGACCCGACCGGTCCAATTGCAAACGGTGCGGTTTCTAAAGAAAGATCCGTGACCACAATCATGCATGATGATGAAGAGACGCACCAGAAATGCGGCGTTCAGGATGGCCAGTAGAACAGCGACCCAGACACTAAAAGATAACGCAAACCACGCTGCGCCCCATAGCGCGAAAAAGGGAATGACGGTGATTGCCAGCTCAAAAATGCTACGCTTCGTATCAGGCACACGGTATTGCGCGAGCGCCCGGGTCAATTCCTGCTGTTGCAACTGACTTGTTCTCCAACGACTCTGAGGAACCCCCTGAGCATTCGGGCACCCCAGAAGGGTGCCCGCAGCAGGCTATGCGAGTGCCAGGTTGGCGGCGCTGTCGCGCCCATCACGGCCAGCTTCGACGTCGAAGGTAACCTTCTGGCCGTCCTTCAATTCGCTGATGCCGGAACGTTCAAGTGCTGAAATATGCACGAACACGTCGCGCTTGCCGCCTTCAGGTTCGATAAAGCCAAAACCTTTGGTCGAGTTGAACCATTTTACTGTGCCATTTGCCATGGTCGAAGTCTCCTAATACTTGCCGCCCGCATTATTGCGGCGACTCGGCGTGGTCGGTCTGAATCGAAAGACTGAACGCCGAATTTGGGAGACAGCAGGTCGAAAAAGAAAAACGTGAGCCTTGTGTATATGGGCTTACCGTACACACGATACAAGTCTTGATACAATGGAAAGCAACAGAAGATCTGCGTCTGCCTAGCCCAAGTTAGGACAACGATAAGCAGGATTATTGCTCTGTGGTTCGGAAATCAGAAGTCGGCTTCTGTGATAAAACCTGCCGAGTGCGTATGCAGCAAATTGATTGCTCAGATACGGCAGGTAGGGCTGACTGTCCGAATTCACCGCGCGCTACAAGAACACCGCGGCGAGGCACAAATGTCATTGATTGGTGGAAACATTGCTAAACCAACGAGTTGACCTCTCTAACGAACGGCAGATTTTGCGCGGCCCGAATCTTGGGTCATGCTGCGTTGGCATAGGGCGACTGCGAGCCTCCAAGTGCAATTAGTAGGTCCGTATCTGCGCAAGCATCGGGCAAGAAACGTTCCCGATGTTACAGTTGGCCGTAAGTTCATTCAGGGCGGCCTCCAATCGCTTAAGTTCGTTTATCTTCATACGCACATTGGAGATATGAAGCTCGGCCAGTTCCTTAACGGATTGGCAATCCTCGCTATCACCTTCGGACAGGTTGAGAAGCACCTTTGCATCGGCAAGCGAAAAACCCAAGTCTCGGCACTTCCGTAGAAAACGAAGCCGTCCAACATCGTGCGCGGCGTACATGCGTCGATTATTCGATGCCCTTTCTGGTTGCGGCACGATCCCTTCGCGTTCGTAATAGCGGATAGTTTCAATTCCGACTCCGCTTTGCCGGGATGCTTCCCCAATCGCAAACATGTGAGATTTCCTGCCTTGATCCTGTAGTGGCTACAGAAGTTATACGAGAAGTCGCTGTCTCCACAACTCCGCGCGTCATGGTTCATGAGGGAAACGGAATGCAGAAATACCTTTGCCTCAGCTACTTGGGATCTCTATCAGCGCTTGGCGTCGCGACTTGCTGCGTTTTGCCCATGATGATGATGTTACTGGGGCTGGGCGGCAGTTGGTTGGCAATCTTTGGAAAGCTTGCGGAAGCGAGTTACTATGTGCTGACGATTTCAACGGCGCTCGTCGCGATATCGTGGCTGGTATCTTATCAGCGCGGTTCCTTGCCGACATTGAAATGGCGGCTTGCAGGAACGACTCTCATCACCGGCGTGGCTTGGGTCGTTGTGTTTAACGAGGCACGGATTAACGATTACCTGATCATGCAGATGTGAGACTATGACAAAACAAACTGTAGTCCTGGAAAGCACCCTGACTTGCCCGAAATGCGGCCACAGCGAATCCGAGGAAATGCCAACGGATGCTTGCCAGTGGTTCTATGAATGCAAATCGTGCAAAACAGTTTTGAAGCCATTGGAAGGCGACTGTTGTGTTTACTGTTCATATGCCACGGTCCCGTGTCCACCAATTCAGCTAGGCGATAGCTGTTGCAGATGAAGCGAAGGATGGCTTTATTGAGCGAACTGTGAGCTGCCGCCGCGAGCATCGCGGCGATTTGCTTGAATGACAGGTTTTCCGCTGCTTGGCCGCACAAGACATTCGGCAGTTGCAGCGTTGTTCCTGCTGCAAGCGCATGCACCAATAAAATCCAGGGTACAGGTTGGGTTCGAAACGCTATTTCGCCGCATCGCGTACGAACGGTTGGTTAAAGCCGTGAAGCTGACATTCCCGGTCTTCTCTACTTCCGAAAGGCTTTGTTGCACAATTGGCGTGAGGGATTCCCTGTTTGAATCCAGTAGGGTAGCTATGAGGTATGAGCAGTTGGTCCGCTAAGACGTACAAGACCAGGAACTGGCCTTCGTACAACACGGCGCTTAGGCAGCGTGGTTCGCTATCGATCTGGTTTGATCCTGAGATGGAATTGTAAAAGTCCGTCCAGGGAAAGGGGAAGCGCGCTCAAGCCCTGATCTGTGCAACAAAGCCATCCTTGGGGATGCAACCCCAACTCAAAGGATTACATTGCCTCACCCCCTTTGCAGGAGAGATTCTTCGATAGCTTCTGAAGCGGAAGACGACCTTACAGGTAATTGTTGCAACGGCATTGCCAAGTTATTTGTGTGTGAATGAGAGGGGTGAGGCTTGGGCTTGTCACGTGGTCATTTCGGCCGCATAGCCAAAAGTTTGCGACAAAGCCGTTTGAAACTTATGATAGGTATAGATAGCAAGCGGCTCCGAAATCATCTTACCCGTAGATGGCTGCTTTTGTCAGGTCGTGAAGTTTAGAATTGCTGGCCAAGACAGCCCCCCTCTTTCAATGAATTCGGAATATGGGGGGAAATCGACCTTGCCACCTGCCTCCTCCACAATGAGCATTCCGGCAATGGCGTCCCAAGGATTGAGATGTGCTTCAAAAAACGCATCGGCCCGTCCAGCGGCAACGGTAAGCAAGCTATAAGCGGCAGATCCGTTTCGACGATATTCCATGCCATGGTCGATCAGTCTCTGGACTTGATCGAAATAGTCGTCGGCGCCGTGGCGCGCGGATCGTCCCAATAGGACCAGCGCATCACTCGCTAGCTCGCAACTTGAATTCGGAAACGCGGTCCTGTCTAGGGGAGCATCCGAATTTGCGGACATATTCTCTGGAGAATTGAGCGGGGCTTTCATATCCGACCCCATAGGCAATCTCTGAGATCTTTGAGCCGGTGGTTTGCAGCTCATTTCGGGCATGAAGCAAGCGCAGGTCTTTCTGGTATTGCAGCGGCGAGGTTCCCGTGACGGCCTTGAACTGCTCAAAAAAGGCCGAACTGCTCATACCTACGCGCCCGGCAAGTTCTCCGACGGCAAGGGGTTTGCCCAGATCTGATCGGATCTCGTTCGTCGCCGCAAAAATCCGGCTAGCCGTGTTCTCGTGCCACACCAGTTTTCGAAGCGTGCCACCATGTTGCCCGATCAGCAGGCGGGCGTGGATTTCCCGCGCCGTGATCGGCGCCAGCAAGTGTCGTTCCTCTTCGGTTTCGCACTGGCGAAAATATCGCAACAAGGCGTCTCGCATGTCATCACCAGTGGGTGCGAGGCAAATCGAAAACGGATCCGACACACGGTGGGTGGTTGACTGCGGCAAGGCCGGAGCTAGGGCGCGAAGGTGATCCAGATCAAGGGGGAATACGAGCGCGACATAGGGAAGATCGGGCGTGGCCTCGGTGATCCTTGAAACAACGGGCAGCGCGTTGCTGACGATCAGCGACTGCCCGGCCCGCACGGTAAGCGTTCTGGAGCTGGTCCCAACCTCCTTTGCACCTTGCAGGACCGCGCACAACAGCGGGCGGTAGACATTTGCGTCATGTTGGGTGATCGCCGGATGGGTGAGAAATACCGTCCCACCGTCCTTATGTGTCAACACACCGTGTGTGACGCCTGAGTGATCAAGTTGAGTGAGAACATAGTCCAATAACGCCCGAGGTCCCATGAATGCCTCCTGTGGGTCGACCCATCTTTACCAAGGGAGCAATGCAAACACTTACCCAAAACTTCAGATTGTGGAGGATTGTACAAGAAAACTGGAGAATATTGAAAGATTCATCCTGCCTTGGTGATTATCGTGACTATAGGAAGTGAGGGATTTGAGATATGAAAACGATTCTTATCACCGGGGCCTCGTCGGGAATTGGCGCAGCGACGGCCCGGCGTTTCCAAGCAAACGGTTGGAATGTCATCGCCACGATGCGCAACCCCACGGACGGCCCCGAGCTCGGCGCGTTAGAAAACGTACATCTGGCCCAACTGGATGTGACGGATTCGGGTTCAATTACAACGGCCGTAGGCGAAGGCATCGAACGGTTCGGGCAGATAGATGTTTTGCTGAACAATGCGGGCTATGGCGCCTACGGTGCGTTAGAGGCCTTTTCGATGGATCGCATTCGGCGTCAGTTTGATACCAACGTGATTGGGTTGATGGAAGTGACCAAGGCCGTTCTGCCCCATTTTCGTCAGAACCGGTCGGGCACGGTCATCAATATCTCGTCCATTGGCGGGCAGATCACATTTCCACTTGGCGCGCTTTATCACGGCACAAAGTTTGCAGTTGAGGGGCTTTCGGAGTCACTACACTACGAGCTGGAGCCCCTTGGCATTCGGGTCCGAATTGTCCAACCGGGCATGATAAGAACCAACTTTGGAGGCAGTTCTTTCGATTTCGCCATGGATGAGAAGCTGCCGGACTACGCGCCAATGGCTGAAGCCATGGGGCGCCTGTTTGGCAAGCTGGCCGCGAACCCTTCTGCGCCTGAAACTGTCGCAAAGGTCATTTGGGATGCGGCCAACGAGACCGGAAACCGCCTGCGCTTTCGCGCAGGGCCTGATGCTGAAGAGCTGCTCGTTGCGCGTAAGCAACAAGATGACGAGACGTTCATCGGTGGTCTCAAGGAAAAGATGGCACCCTGAAGGGCCACTCAGTCGTTCACAGAAAGAGCTGATGATCCATGTACAGCGAAGCGATTGCAAAAGGCGGCTTGGCCGTTGTAACCGGGGCGGCAAACGGCGTGGGCAAAGCCGCAGCCCAACGCTTTGTACAAGACGGTCTGGGGGTTGTGCTGGTCGACCTGGCTGGTGAGGCATTAGACAGAGCCGAGGCGGAATTGCGCGATCTGGCCGGCTCGTCCGCAACTGTTCAGGCAATTCCGACTGATGTCACCGACACCACCGCCGTGAATGCCTTGGCGGATCAAGCTTTTGCGCTCGGCGAGATAGCTGTCCTAATGAACAATGCCGGTATCGCGCTGCCGACCAACAGTTGGGAAAACGCGGAGAATTGGCGCAAAGTGCTAGAGGTCAATCTTTTTGGGGTCATGAATGGCGTGCATGCTTTCCTGCCGCGCATGTTCAAAGCGGCGCGCCCCGCTGTGGTGATCAACACCGGGTCTAAACAGGGCATCACCACACCGCCCGGAAACCCCGCTTACAATACCAGCAAAGCTGCCGTGAAGGTCATGACTGAAATGCTGGCGCACGAATTGCGACAGGCCGAGACGGAAATTACCACTCACCTGTTCGTACCGGGGTTCACCTATACCGGCATGATTCAGAAATTCATGCCGGAAAAACCTGCTGCCGCCTGGACAAGCGAAGAGACAATCGACTACCTGCTGAAGCGCATGTCGGCCGGAGATTTCTACATTCTCTGCCCGGACAACGATGTGTCCGAAGAGCGCGACAGCAAACGCGTTGAATGGGCTGCCGGTGACATAATCAACAATCGCCCGGCTCTTTCACGCTGGCATCCCGACTATGCTGATGCCTTTGCGGCGCACGAGGCCTCGGAAAAGTCGCACAAAACGAAAGGTCGTGGATAGAGCAAGTGAAACTGTTACCCAAGCAACAAAGCTCACACCTCGTCTATAAACCTAGGGTCAGGATTCATAACCAGTAGATGACGACGGCTGCGAGCGCGATGGCCGAGAGGAAGACCTTGGGACACCTGTCGTAGCGGGTTGCCACGCGTCTCCAGTCTTTGAGCCT
>NZ_JBQFXM010000016.1:0-60239 GCF_056540845.1 Ruegeria sp. AL2 | reverse complement strand
CCGAGCCAATGATCCCAAACGCATGCTCAATTCCATGCATCTGCAAAACCTTAACAAAGGCCTCTTCCGTCGTCATCTTCATAGGGGTGCTCTCCAAGCAAGAGTGAGGAAACCGGGCACCGGGGCCCGGGGGTTGATATGGTTTTGGCGTAAGGGTGCGACCTGCGTTAGGGCCAGACGCGTCTGCGGAATATGTCCAGTGCGATCTCAGGCTGACCGGATGGCTTCCGCGATAAGTTCGACGCCGGGGCCTATGCGGTTGGTCGAAATAGAAGAGTACCCGAGGCGGTAGAAGTTCTGCGGCCTGTCGGGCCCCGAGAAAAACGGAGCACCCGGCTCGATATGAACGCCCTGGTTCTGTAGTCGGAGCGCAAGCTGCGTTGTGTTGACGTGCTCAGGGGCCGACATCCACATTGATGAGCCGCCCATAACACCCCGCCCGGCCACTGTCAGCCCGCTTTCCTCGATGGCTTTGTCCATCGCATCGCGCCGCTCTTGCAGGGCTTTCGACATACGTCGGATCTGCGCGTCGTAATGGCCCAATGACAGAAAATACGCTGCCGTGCGCTGAATATGACCCGGAGGGTGGCGCAGGACCAACGAGCGAAGCGCACGTGCTTCGCGGATGAAAGGTTCGGACCCGACCATATATCCAAGCCGCAATCCCGGGAACAGCGATTTGGAAAAACTGCCCACGTAAATCACGCGCCCATCCCGATCCATGGACTTGAGTGCAGGCGAAGGTGCGCTGCGAAAGGCCATCTCGAATTCGTAGTCGTCCTCGACAACCATTGCATCCAGATCGCGTGCCCGATCCAGTAGCTTGTTGCGGCGGTCGACTGGCATCGTCGCGGTTGTCGGGCTTTGATGGCTGGGGGTGGTAAAGATGACATCCGCTTCGTCGGGGATCGCCTCCGGTGGCAAGCCGTCGCGATCGACGCTCAGGGGCGTCACAGCGCAGTCCCAGTGGTTCAAAAGGCTTCGCAGCGCGTAGTAGCAGGGATCTTCGATTACGGCCGTGCGATTGTGGGTCAGCAAAATGCGAGAGGCCAGCCAAAGCGCGTTCTGCGCGCCCAGGGTGATCAAGATCTCTTCGGGGCGGGCAACGATACCACGGCGCGGCAGGGTGTGGCGCGCGATGAACTCGATCAACAACGGATCATCCTGATCCACGTAATCCCCTGTCAGCGAATCGAAGTCCTTATGCCCCAATGCGCGAACCGCACACAATCTCCAGTTGGCGTGATCAAACAGGGTCCGGTCGGCCTGACCGTAGATGAACGGATAGCGGTATTCGCGCCAGTTGCTGGGTTTCGGCAGGACGTCGCTGTCCACAAAGCGGCGTGCCAGTGCCTTGTCCCAGTCGACAGATTCCGTGCCGCGCTGCACGGGCGAGTATTTGGGCGGAACCGGCGCGTTTTGCGAGACGTAATATCCTGACCGGCCCTTTGCCGTCAGATAATCATTGGCCAGCAACTCGGTATAGGCCAGCGTCACCGTGATGCGGCTGACACCCAGATGTGTGGCCAGCTTTCGCGAGGATGGCAGTTTTTCCCCGACATGAAAGCGACCGGACAGAATGCCCTCTGCAATCATCTGCTGGATCTGGGCCTGCAACGTGCCCTGACCGTTAAGCTCAAGAAAGAATGTTTCGACCGATATCCCCATGCCTGCTTATAGGTTGGACTTAAGGCGGGGGCAATCTGGACTTACAGCGTCATGGAAAATTTTCCCAAGGTGGGTTGACCAGGATTTTCTAAAAAACTAGAAAACTAGAAAACTAGTTTAATGGAGGCGATTCATGTGGGAAACTGCTGCTGCCGGATTTTCCGCCATGGGCTCGGAAGCCCGGCTGAAAGTTCTCAAGACACTGGTGCGGGCTGGTGAGGCCGGTCTGACTGTTGGCGAAATCCAGAACCGGACGGGGATTGCCCCGTCGACTTTGGCGCACCACCTGCGGTTTCTTGCAGCCGGAGGTGTGGTTGAGCAGGAAAAGATCGGTCGCACCACGATCAACCGGGCCTGTTATGACGAATTGAAGACGCTGGCGCAGTTCATTCTCAGCGAATGCTGCGCTGACGCGTTTGGAAAGGTGGCCAACGATGGCTGAATTGACGCAATCCCCCCGACTGACCGCTAAAGGTGCGCTTGAGATAATCAAGACGCCCTGGGCATTGATCGTCGTCATTCTTGTGGTGGTGGCCGTTCTCGACCCCGGCAACCTGCGTGAGGTTGTGAGTTTTGCAGTCAGGGCTTTGGCGCATACTGGACAATACATCCTGTTTGCCGTGCTTCTGTTGTCATATCTCAAGGCGACAGGGGCCGAGGTGATGGTGGCGCGCGCCTTTGAAGGGCGCGAGACCCGGATGATCTTTCTGGCCGCCCTGTTCGGCGGACTCGCACCATTTTGTTCTTGCGAAGTCATTCCCTTTATTGCGGGCTTGCTTGCACTCGGAGCGCCCCTGTCGGCCGTGATGGCGTTCTGGCTCAGCTCGCCATTGATCGACCCGCCGACGCTTTTGATTACGGCAGCCGCGCTGGGATGGCCCTTTGCCATCGGTAAAGCGGTTGCAGCCGTTGCGCTTGGCCTGTTCGGCGGGTTCGCGGTTCGGTTGCTGATGCAGCAGGGGGCATTTGCTCAGCCCTTGCGCGAATACAAGCCTGCAGGGTGCTGCGGATGTGGTCCGAAAGCGGATGACAAGCCGGTCTGGAAGTTCTGGCAAGAGCCCGAACGCCGGGTTCGGTTCCGTTCGGATTTCGTACACAACGGGCTGTTCCTGCTCAAGTGGCTGGCACTGGCCTATGTGCTCGAGGCGCTTTTGGTCAACTATGTGCCTGCGGACCTCATCGCTGGCGTCGTTGGCGGAGAAGGCGTGCTGCCGATCATCGTTGCCGCACTGGTGGGGATGCCAGCCTATCTGAATTCCTATGTCGCGCCGCCGCTGCTGGCAGGTCTGATCGAACAGGGCATGACCGCAGGGGCTGCGATGTCGTTCATGGTTGCGGGTGCCGTCAGTTCCATTCCGGCGATGGCCGCAGTCTGTTCATTGGTCAAACCACGCGTGTTTGTCACCTACCTGAGCCTTGGCGTGGGGGGCGCAATAATCGCAGGTATCATCTTTCAGGTCGTATGAACGAAAAAGCCGCCCGGCGTCATCATAGGCGGCTTTGTTTGGTCTGGAATCTTGATCAACCGGACTCGCAGAGACGGGGCAGTTTGAACCGATACCGGGCTTCACCGCTTTTCACGTAGATGCGTTTTTCCACGCAGGCCGTCGTTCCTACGGTTTGTGAAATCTGCGATTCGGTCGACGTGATCGACGTGGCCGATCCATCGGGCAGGCGAACCGAGGCTACGACGCCGTTCTTCAGGTCCCCGTTCACCGGGGTTGCGGACAGAACCGGTACGATCAAAAAAGCCTCGTGCTCATGTTCGCCTTCGTCCCCCAGCAGAAACAAGGTGGTGACGATGGCGATCATGACAACACCACCCGCCAGACCCAGCCCCCATGTCCTGAGAAAGGCATAGATCGTTACGGCGCGGTGCGGACCGAAAATCGCGGAAAGAATGCTCAGCATGACAAGTCCGTCAAAAAAGCCCCAGCCGTTCCGACCGGGGCTGATTGTCTGTTACAAACGAGGATCATCCTCGTCTTCATCATCCGCCCCGCCTTTGGGCAGGTTGAAGAAACTGTCGGCGTCGATGATAGGCTCGTCGTCTTTGTCATCCGACCGATCATCGGACAGCGAGAAGGTTTCCAGACCTTCGATCGCGGTCGGGATTTTCGGCGCAGCGTCCATTTCCAGCGACTGCTCGGTCGAAACCAGCTTGCGACGCTCGTCATCGCTCATCACGCCGCCTTCGGCCGCTTTCTTGGCAGCTGCCTTCTGCACGATCGCATCCAGTTCGGACTGTTTGCACAGGCCCAACGCAACCGGGTCGATCGGCTGCATGTTCGAGATGTTCCAGTGCGTGCGCTCGCGGATCGACTGGATGGTCGGCTTGGTGGTGCCGACCAGCTTGGCGATCTGGCCGTCGCTGAGTTCGGGGTGGAACTTGACCAGCCACAGGATCGAGTTCGGACGGTCCTGACGCTTGGACAGCGGGGTATAACGCGGGCCACGGCGCTTTTCTTCGCCGGATGCCGCCGGGTTGAACTTGAGCTTCAGCTTGTGCAGGTGGTTGTTCTGCGCGGCGTCGATCTCATCCTGGGTCAGCTGGTTGTTTGCGATTGGGTCAAAGCCCTTTACGCCTGCGGCCACATCACCATCGGCGATGCCCTGCACTTCCAGTTCGTGCATCCCTACGAAATCCGCGATCTGCTTGAAGCTGATCGTGGTGTTGTCCACCAGCCATACGGCGGTTGCCTTGGCCATAAGCGGTTTTGCCATCAGCCCGTCTCCTATACATACATCTTTCCCGTCGCCGGAATTCGGCGGCCCCTTGGTCTTGGGGCAGGTTTCCGTTGTCGGGGAACTTGGCCCGTATATAGTCGCCACGCAGCAAGAAGGGAAGAGGCGAATGCGCTGGGTCGTATTGTGGGTTTTCAGCGCGATGGCAGCGCTGGCCGATGGTGAAAAAGCGGGTGAGTTCGACTATTACGTCTTGTCGCTTAGCTGGTCGCCCAATTGGTGCGCCCGGGAAGGGGACGCGCGCGGGTCAGACCAATGCGACGACCGACACGACCACGGATGGATCCTGCACGGGCTCTGGCCGCAATTTGATCAGGGCTGGCCATCCTTCTGCCCCTCACCCGAGGCGCCGCCATCGCGCCGCGTGACGCGGGAAATGGAAGATATTCAGGGTAGTGCTGGCCTTGCATGGCATCAGTGGAAGAAACACGGCACCTGTTCGGGGCTATCTGCGCCCGACTATTTCGCCCTGTCCCGGCGTGCCTATGATGCGGTCGAACGCCCGCAGCTCTTCCGCAAACTGGACGCATCCGTCAAACTGCCGGCTTCGGTGGTTGAGGATGCGTTTTTGAAGGCCAATCCGGGGTTTGAGCGCGATATGATCACGGTCACCTGCAAACAGGGCTACATCGAAGAGGTTCGTCTCTGCCTGTCGCGCGATCTTGATCCGGTGCCATGCGGCCGCGATGTGATCCGCGACTGCACCGCCAAGGACGCGCTGTTCGATCCGATTCGTTAAAGTTTTTTGTTCTGGCAGTCCCGCGCATAGTCCAGCGCCTTGGCGGTGCCTTTCAGATCAATCGCCATCACCACCTCGCCTGCGGGATTGTAAACCGTCATCGTCTTGTTCTGGGCAATCGCGGTGACGAAATTCCGGTCGGTGAAAAAAACCGTCGCACCGGGCACTTTGCGTTCATTGAACCCGATAGCGGTGGCATCAAAGCTCTTGCCGTCCAGTTCGAACCGGATGGGATAGCTTTTACCCTGTTCAATATTGCCCCAGGCCTTGTTGTAAACGGCGAAGTACCCGCGATTATCCAATGCGTCATAGCCCAGCCGCACGACCGAGAGGTCCTGATAGACCGTCTGGATCAGACACCCGTTCCCAAGCGCGGGGTCCATCATGATGTTCCAGCCTTCGACAAAGCCCTTGTCGACCAGTTCCTGCGACAGGGCAGCGGTTGCGGTGAAGGCGGCGAAGGTAAAGGCGAGAAGGCGGGTCAAGTTAAGCACTCCCATCTAAAAAATGTGGTTGGCTGTATCTAACTGTAACTCTGTTTCAGGCAAACAGTATTCTCTGAAACCTGGTCCAGATGCTTCAGCAGTTTCAAAGTACGACAGTTTTGAGCGGCAACTATGCTACAGTGATTGCGTTCAAGAATGTGAGAAACGCTATGACTGCCAACAAAGCGCAGGCGGATTACTGGAGTTCAGCTCCGGGACTTCAGTGGATCAGGTTCGAAGAAGAACTGGACGCTGTTTTTGAAGCGGTGGACCAAGAACTCATCCGGCGAGCGGGTGATATCCATGATGCGGATGTACTTGATGTTGGTTGCGGAACCGGTGCCACGAGCCGTGCTTTTGCGAAAAAGCTGACCCCAAATGGAACACTGACGGCGTTGGATATTTCCAAACCGCTGTTGGAGCACGCTCAAGAGAAAGCTGGTAAGCTTCCCGTAAAATCAAGGTATTTTTTGATGGACGCGCAACAAGGTGCGATCCCAAGCGCGCCATTCGATCTTGTGATTTCGCGCTTTGGCGTCATGTTCTTTTCCGATCCGAACGCTGCGTTTGCCAATATACGAAAACACATGCGGGCACAGGGGCGTTTGATTGCAGCGGCTTGGGCTCCAATGGCAATAAACCCTTGGTTCGATGCTCCATGCAACGCGGCAGTTTCACGTTTGGGGCCACCTGATCCTGCTGATCCCAACGCACCGGGACCTCTGGGTTTTCAGGATATCGACTACGTTGTCGATGTGTTGAAAAAAGCAGGGTTCAGAAATGTGAAAGGAGAGGTTTCGGCGATCACACTAAAACATCAAGGACCGCTCAAGAAAGTTTCTGATTTGGCTTCCAACATAGGACCAGCAGCGCGAATTCTAAAAAAGTATTGTGGAACGGATGCGGATGTCGCGGCAATACAAGAAGCCGTTATGGAAAAATTCAGGGTATTCGAGAATCCGGAGGGCGTTGGTATTCCCGCAAAGTTAAACTTTTTTGAAGCAGTTAACCCTGAATAAGCTTACAAATGACAGCCAGGTGACAGACTCGTGCAGCTGGTATATCATCCTTCGTTAGGCTACATTTCCTTGCGCGCCCTGAGCGCCGCCGTAATCGTCCCATCATCCAGATAATCCAACTCTCCGCCGATGGGCACGCCTTGCGCCAGTGAGGTCAGGCGCACCTGACCTTCCAGCTGGTCCGCGATGTAATGGGCGGTGGTCTGGCCGTCGACAGTGGCGTTCAGGGCAAGGATCACTTCGGTGATCCCTTCGGCCAGAACCCGATCCCTGAGGCGGGGAATACGCAGCTCGTCCGGGCCGATGCCGTCCAGTGCAGACAGTGTGCCACCCAGCACGTGATAGCGGCCTTTGAAGACCCCTGACCGCTCCATCGCCCAGAGGTCGGCGACGTCCTCAACCACGCAGAGTTCGCCGTTCGCTCGGGCCTCGCTATTGCAGATATCGCAGATATCGGTGGTGCCCACGTTGCCGCAATTCAGGCATTCGCGGGCGGTGATGGCCACTTGCTGCATGGCGTCTGACAGGGGCGTCAGAAGCAGAGCGCGTTTGCGGATCAGATGCAGCACCGCACGGCGGGCCGAGCGCGGGCCAAGCCCCGGCAATTTGGCCATCAGGTCGATCAGATTGTCGATTTCGCTGTTCGTGCCCATGGCCTGCCCTGCTTTGCACCGGAGGGAGCCTCCGGCGGGAGTATTTGGGAAAAGATGAAGCTCAGAACGGTAGCTTGATGTCCTTCGGCAGGCCCATGCTTTCGGTCAGCTTGCCCATCTCTTCCTGTGAACGTTCGGCAGCTTTGGCCTGAGCGTCCTTGATGGCGGCCAGGATCAGGTCTTCGACCACTTCCTTGTCGTCGCCGTTGAAGATCGACGGATCGATGTCCAGCCCTTTGAGTTCACCCTTGGCTGTGGCCGTTGCCTTGACCAGCCCCGCACCGGATTCGCCGACAACCATCATGTTGTTCAGCTCTTCCTGCATCTCGGTCATCTTGGTTTGCAGGTCTTGTGCGGATTTCATCATCTTGGCCATGTCGCCCAGTCCGCCAAGCCCGCCGAGTCCTTTCAGCATCAGTCGTCTCCTGTGTTTCTGTTTGGTTCTAAATACGGACCGCAGGCAGGCGGCACAAGAGGTCTCCCGCCTGTCCAGATCAGAGCGTCGCCGGCCGATCATTTATGCGCCCGCATTCCCTCCCTCAGTTTCATCGTGAAAGGGGGTGAGTATGCCGGTTTCCTGAAACTTGGACCCACAAGCTTAGGGCTAATCCTCTTCGAAGGGGTCCCATTCATCTTCGACTTCGGGAAGGGCCTCGGTCTCAACCTTGGCGGCGCGCTGTTCAGGTGTTTCGATCCTTATGATCCTCGCCTTGGGGAATTGCGCCAGAACGGCCTGAACCAGCGGGTGCTCTTCGGCCTCGGCTTTCAGGGCCAGTTCGGCCCGGTCCCGCACTTCCGCGATGGTCGCCGCATCCCCGTCCGAGACAATGGAGACGGCCCACCGATTGCCAGTCCAGCGTTGCAGGGCAGAGCCCAATCGCGACGCCAGATCCGACGGTGCCTGAGGCGTCGGGGTGAATTCGATCCGGCCAGGCTGGTACGACACAAGGCGCACGCCGCTTTCCACCTCGACAAGCAGTTTCACATCGCGGTTTGTGCGGATCAGTTCCACCACATGCCCGAAGGTTGGATAGCGGGCCAGGGCCGTCTGGGCATCCTGCGCCAGCGCGGCAACCGGTGCGCCACCCGCGCCGCGCGGGGGCGATGCATAGGCAGGCGGCGGGGTCGCGTTGGATTGCGTTGCCACCGGGGCCTGCCGGGACGGTGACATGCCCCCGCCCGGCCCGCCGGGTGGCGAAGGTGGGGCGTCTTGCAGCCGTTTGATCAGCTCTTCGGGGCTGGGCAAATCGGCGACATGCGTCAGTCGGATAACAGCCATTTCGGCGGCCATCATCGCGTTGGGCGCGGCAGAGACTTCCTCCAGCGCCTTCAGCAGCATTTGCCACATCCGGGTCAGAACCCGCATTGGCAAGGCCTCGGCCATGTGCTGGCCCCGTGTGCGTTCGTCGGGGGAAACCGTCGGGTCCTGGGCCGCGTCAGGTGTGATCTTTACGACGGACACCCAATGCGTGATTTCGGCCAGATCGCGCAGCACGGCCAGAGGGTCTGCGCCTTCCGCATATTGACCGCTCAGTTCAGTGAGCGCCCCTGCCGCGTCACCGCGCAGGATCATGTCCATCAGGTCCAGAACCCGTCCACGATCGGCCAGACCCAGCATCGCACGGACCTGATCTGCCGTCGTCTCTCCGGCCCCGTGCGAGATTGCCTGATCCAGCAATGAGGTCGCGTCGCGGGCCGATCCTTCTGCGGCGCGGGTGATCAACGCCAGCGCATCGTCGGCGATCTGCGCGCTCTCGGCCCCGGCGATCTTGCGCAGCAGGCCGATCATGTCTTCGGGCTCGATCCGGCGCAGGTCAAAGCGCTGACACCGCGACAGAACCGTGACCGGCACTTTGCGAATCTCGGTGGTCGCGAAGATGAATTTCACATGTGCGGGCGGTTCCTCGAGCGTCTTGAGCAGCGCGTTGAATGCGCTGGTCGAGAGCATGTGAACCTCGTCGATGATGTAGATCTTGTAGCGTGCACTGGCGGCGCGATAGCGGACACTGTCGATGATCTCGCGGATATCGTTGACGCCGGTACGGCTGGCCGCATCCATTTCCATCACATCGACATGGCGACCTTCCATGATTGCGACGCAATGCTCGCACTGACCGCAAGGCTCGGTTGTCGGTCCTCCGGTTCCATCCGGTCCGATGCAGTTCATGCCTTTGGCGATGATCCGCGCCGTGGTGGTTTTTCCCGTTCCGCGAATGCCGGTCATGATAAAGGCCTGCGCAATCCGGTCGGCCTCGAAGGCGTTTTTTAGGGTGCGCACCATAGCATCTTGACCCACCAGGTCGGCAAAGGTTTCCGGGCGGTATTTGCGGGCGAGAACCTGATAGGCGGGGCTTGGCGTGTCTGTCATGTCTTCTCGCTCGGATTCGGTGCTTCGGCACAGCGTAGTGGCGGCGGCACTCCGCGTCCACTGTGGGGCGTGATGATTTTTTGTTTCAGAAACGGGCTGGTTTCCAACTAAACTGGTCCAGCGGATTTAATGACTCATTTCTTAAAGAGTACCTTGGGGGAGGACGCACTTCATGTCGCAGCTGGTCATTTTTGCTCTGCAGGTCGGAGGCGGAACGCTTGCCCTTACTTCAATGCCCGGGCGTGGCGGGGATTACGTCGGCGATCTGGATATGATTGCGGCTTGGAAACCGGGCCTTGTGATTTCAATGACGACGGATGTTGAAATGCTTCAGGATGGCGCGCAGCACTTTGGCAGCGACATCCAAAGCCGTGCCAGCCGGTGGGTTCACCTGCCGATCGAAGATTTTGGAGCACCGACGCAGGCGGTTCAGAAGGCCTGGCCAGAGGTCAGCGCCACGGCCCGACATGCGCTGTCGGGCGGTGGCCGGGTTCTTGTGCATTGCCGTGGGGGGTGCGGCAGATCCGGGATGATTGTTCTGCGACTGATGGTTGAATGCGGTGAACGCGCCAGCGACGCACTGGACCGCCTGCGGGCCGTGCGCCCCTGCGCTGTCGAAACCGATGCGCAGCTGGCCTGGGCGTCCCGGATCACCCCGGCACAGGTGGAAGTGGGATCAAGCTGACAGCTGCTGGGGTGCGTAGCCGGTTTTCCGGGGCCGGATCGTTGAAACCTCGATCATGGCGCAAGGCGGGTTCGCGACAATGCCCGAGGGCAGCGTGCCGAATGTAGGTCCGAAGATCAAATCGGCATAGGCATCAAGGTCCCGAATTGCCGTATCAGGGTGCGCCCCGCAGAAAACGCGAACGCTGTCGGATCGCGCTCGGATCGTTGCCATGCACCCTTCCGCGCAATGTGACAGCGCGCTGTTGCCTTCAAATTCGAAATCTTCGCTGGTGGCCGAAACCGCCTGCGCCATGGCTTCGGAAATCGAGCGGGCCAGTCGCGCCAAAGCCGGGCAGGTATTGCCCGTCCGCTGGCACACAGTTGCGCTGTATTCGTGTGACTTTGTCTTCCAGATCATCCTGCGCCCTCCGCGCGTGGTGGGCTGGATATTGGGGCAGGTGGGACAGCATCTCGCTGTCAGGACCTGCCCGGACACCCCGCCCGAGTTTCGGTTTCAGTTCCGATGGCAGGTCTCCTGACTTGCGGGTCATTGCTCTGCCGACCTTCCCAGCCCGTGGGCCAGTGGTATTTCGGCATTGCTTACCGCTTACAGTTGCGGGGGCAGTCGCGGACTTGGTTGATATCTGTGTGACCAGACAAACCGCACCGTGTTCCCTTTTCATCCCGACCTCTTGTGGGGGCCGGAAACCATCACACAACCGCTAGCGCCTGATCGCGTTCCGAGTCAAGCCGATCTTTAGGCCGGACGTTTGGTCATGCTGGATGCGGTTTACGTTCCGGCTTAGTTTCGTCGGCATCGAAGGCAGGCAAACCATTGTTTCAGCGAAAGCCGGGGATCATGTTGGATACGGAACAGACGGTGTTGATCGAAGATTTCCGCTTTCCGTCAGGGTCCGTGACCTTGTCGGCGCGGCTGTACCGGCCAGTGGGTGAGCCGGAAACCGTTGTCGTACTTAACAGTGCCACGGGTGTGCCGCGTGACTATTATCAACACTTCGCGCGATGGCTGGCTACCGAGCGGGGGATAGCTTGCCTGACCTATGACTATCGGGACTACGGGCTTTCTTTGGTTGGCCGCCTGAAAGACGCAACTGCAACAATGGCGGATTGGGCGTTGATCGACATGCCAGCGGCACGGGCCGAAATGCGCCGGCGGTTTCAAATGGCGCAGCAGTGGACCATCGGCCATTCCGTCGGTGCGATGCTGGGGCCGGTGCAGCCGGATATCGACCAGATCGACCGAATGATCGGTGTGTGTTCGGGGCTGGTGACTTTGAAAGATCACCCATGGCCCTATCGGGGGCTGGCGGGGCTGTTCTGGTATGGCCATGCACCGCTGATGGTGCGGGCGCTTGGCTATCTGCCTGGCAAAGCAATCGGGTTTGGCTCGGACCTGCCCGCCTCGGTCTACTGGCAATGGCGCAAATGGTGCACAGCTCCTCTTAGCTACGTTCCCGAGATCGGGCAGAATTTGCCTGATGCGCATTGGGGCAGTTCTGGAACAGCTGTGGATCTGTTCACGTTCGAAGACGACCAGATGGTTCCGCCCGAGGCGGTTTGGCGCCTTGCCGATCTGTATGGCCCCGGGGCCAGACGCCACCTTCTGAAGCCTGCCGAATTTGGGCTGCCGGAGATTGGTCACATAGGCGCATTTGCCCGGCGCAATGCAGCGGTCTGGCCGCGCCTGATCGCCTGATCAGACGCGACGCAGGTTTTCCATAACACCTTGCAGCTATGGCCGTTTGCGAAGCTTCTTGTCCTGCATGACACCGCGGACCATCTTGCCGAACGCCTTGTCCCGCGCCCGCGATTGCGCAACGGTTTCCGAGTTTCGCTGATCTTCGCGCCGCAGCTTGCGCCAACGGTCCAGCCGCGCCGGATCAAGAACGCCCTTGCCTATTGCGTTCTGCACGGCACAGCCGGGCTCGGTCTCGTGCTGACAATCCGAAAAGCGGCAGCTTTGGCCAAGCTCTGTGATGTCCGAGAACACGTTGTCGATCCCGTCCTGAGCGTCCAACAAACGCAATGCGCGCATTCCCGGCGTGTCAATCAGCCAGCCACCGTTACCCATCCGGTGCAACGCGCGCACCGTTGTCGTGTGCCTGCCCCGTGCGTCGTCTTCGCGAATTCCAGAGGTGGCGAGGTTTTGATCCGTCATGGCGTTGCTGAGCGTCGTTTTACCCACGCCCGACGACCCGACCAGCGCGCCGGTCTGGCCTTTGGGGCACCATGCCAGAACCTTTTCGATATCTGCCGGGTCCAGCGCATTGATCGCCAGTACCGACAAAAAAGGGTCCAGAGATTGCACTTGTCCCGAGAAACTGCCGGGGTCATCCGACTGGTCAGCTTTCGTCAGGACAACGACAGGATAACATCCGGCCTGATGTGCCAGCGCCAGATAACGTTCCAGCCGGGGCAGGTTGAAATCGGCGTTGCACGAGCTGACGATGAACAACACATCGACATTGGCTGCTATCAGTTGTGTTGCGGCACCTGTACCGGCAGCCCTGCGTTGCAGCAGGCTGCGCCGGTCCAGAATGTGACGCACGCGGTTTTCGGCGTCGGCAAGGACCCAATCCCCAACGGCATATGAACCGGTCGGATTATCCGGTGTCAGCAAAGGGATATCACCATCCGGGCTCAGCCCGATCAGACGGTCCCGATGTACCGATGCGATACGAAAGGGCGTGTCAGAAGGAAAAACCGCATGCTGCGCGGCAAAGTAAGAGGACCATCCCAGGTCCGAAAGCGTATAAGACATTTATCTGCCTGTTTTCAGAAACAGCAATGCCAACGGATGGCATGCGCGCATCCGCAGGTCGTGTGTTCAGGCAGTCCGGTGATTCCGGTGAATCAGAACCAGTCTGCCCGAAGGGTTTTCACTACAATCATCAAGCCCTCCTGTGGCTGTGGTTCACGAAGTGAGAGGTTGGACATCGACCCAAGCGGGGCTCGTTGTGGCTGCTTCCTTCCGGACCTGACCAGGTTGGCGAGGCGCTCGCCCGCGCCAACCTCTCGAGTCCGGATATAGGGAAGGCAACGGGAAAAGACAACCCGTCAGAGCGTCAGGCGGATGCGTTCAAATCCCCTGCCATCCGAGCCCAGCAACACGGGATCGAACCTGCGCAACTCATCCAAATATTTCGGGGCGCCCGGACCTGTTCGAAGAATTGTTGTCACGCCCCGCTGCGGCATCAGCGAGAACGGGTAGGGCTGCGTGACGATCGGATCGGGCGGAAGGTGCTGCGCCAGGTAATCCCGCACAAGGTCCTTGATGCTCAGCGGTGGCAGGCTGATGAACTCAGACGTTGTCGCATGCGGGAAATGCCCGCCTCCGCTGGCGCGGCAATTGTTCAGCGCCATAACGAACATCTGCTCCGGTCGTACGGGGCGGCCTGCATATGTCAGATCGCTGATCCGCCTGTGGTCTGGATGGATCATTTTCCCCTGCGCATCGTATCGAGGCGGCTGAGTAGGGTCGATCTGATAAGACAGTCCAAACACGATGTCGAAATTGTACCCGGCCCGTTTAGGGTTGATCAGTTCGGGCTCGGAACCGGGCTTTAACTGGTTGAATACGCTGGCCGACATCTCCAACCAGTCCAGCAGATGCGCACCGCTGATCCGGATTGCGCGCAGCTCGTTGGGAAACACATGCAGATCCGCGACATGACGCAAACATATTTCTCCGGCGGGTACCTCGGTATAATGGCGGGGGCCTGAGCGCCCGCCGGATTTGGCAGGCGAAACAACCGACAGAATCGGCATATCCGCCAGGTCTGTTCCCTGCAAAAGCGGGCGCAGTGCGGCGGCTTGCGCCGCAGCTACAAGGGTCAGCCCGCGATCCGGCGCACAGCAACTGAAATAGCTGTGCAATGTATCCGGGATATGTGCCACCGGTGCCGCAACGGATTGACGGGTCATGCGATGCGCCACCTCACACAGGCCCGCAATTTCACGGTCTTCCCCGACGGCTGTGCCGTTGCTGATAACCGGGCGCAGTTCGACGCGGCTATCCCGGATTCGCACTTTGCCGTCCAGCCCGGCGGTCACGGCCAAATCGATAACCCCCAGGTAAGAGCCCGCTGATCCCGGCATGACAATGGGCGTTCCATGTACCAGCCCCGTCAGGTGATCGACCATCGGGGTATTGGCGTGGCTCTCTCCTGGAAGTGTCAGGTGGGTGTGCCCGGCCACAATGGCATCGATGCCTTTGATCGCGGCCAGAGGGATCACGGCGTTTTCCATCCCGGCTACCGGCTCGCTGCCCCCAAGGCCGGAATGGGCAAGCGCCACGATGATATCACAACCCTCGTTGCGCAATGTCTGCGTCAGGGATTTAGCCGCAAGCAGGATATCCTCGACGACGATACCGCCATCCAGATTATGCGCCTCCCAACAGGTCGTTTGCGGCGGAAGAACCGAGAAGATGCCGATGCGAACGGGAATGTCTTCTCCGTTCAAAGACACGGTGCGGTCCAGAACCATGTGCCGCTGCCAGGGCTGAGGTCCGCGCGTGCGATGCAGGTTGCTGCAAATAACTGGGCAGGGGGCTTGCGTCAGGATGTTGCCCAATGTCGCCAGCCCGAACCCAAAATCATGGTTGCCCAGCCCGATCACGTCATAATCCAGGGCTTCGAACGCCGTCATCATCGGATGGGCAGTGCCACTTTTGGCGGCCCAATCGCCCATTGGGGTTCCCTGCAACGAATCCCCGTTGTCAAACATCAGCACCAGCGCGTCCTTGGCCTCTTGTCGGGCTGCGTGGATCAGGCTGGCGGTGCGCGTCAATCCAATCGTCTGGTCTGGCGTGTCGGTGTAATAGTCAAAACCGGTCAGGTTCATATGCAGGTCAGTTGTGGCCAGAATGCGAATTTTCCCACTGTCACCAATGGGCTGTACCTGCGTCGAGAAGGGGATCTTCACTTTGAGTATTCTGCTATTGAATGTGGGTATTGATTAAATCCATCAAAATTCACTCTAGATGATTTTTCCGAGGCCACCATGCGGCTTTTCAGCGGCAGGGTGGTGGATTTTCCGTCCCTGAATAGCCATTGCAACACGGGCCGAGACGTGGCAGCCCTGTGCGCAAGATCAAAAGGAAATCCAATGAAAAACGCAGAGCACGTAACCTTCGGGGGGTCGGGCCTTGATCGGGCGGCGCAGTATCGCGGAGATGCGAACAAGCTGGCCGAGGCGATGCGCGACCCGGCCGCGCGGTGTGTCTTGCTGTGGCGTGGAAAGCTGCTGGTACAGGGTGAGGGGCTGGACCAGCTTGCCATGATCCCGATGACGCACCCGCTGATCAGCAATGGTCCCGGCGGCGTCATTGAATCCCCGGTGTTTTTGGGTCTGAGCGCTGACAGCGCCCCCGTGTTTGCCGTTGATATTTCCGCATGGGCAGCCGAGGGGCTGGATCTGACCAGTCTGGGCGCCTTCGTGGACAAGTCCGAACAACAACACCCGGATTTACCGCAAGGCCACGTGTTTGCCGAACTGCGCCGGATCATGACACGGCTGTCGGCACGCGACGCGGAACTGGCGGCCACGTCTAAGGCAATAATCGGCTGGCATGAAACACATCGCTATTGCGCACGATGCGGTGCCGCCAGCGAGGTGTCGCAAGGGGGATGGCAGCGCAGTTGCCCGTCCTGTGGCGGGCAGCACTTTCCGCGCACCGATCCGGTTGTGATCATGTTGATCACGCATGGTGACAGCGTGCTGATGGGCCGGTCTCCGGGCTGGCCTGACGGGATGTTCTCCTTGCTGGCGGGATTTGTTGAGCCCGGCGAAACGCTTGAGGCAGCAGTGCGCCGCGAAGTGATGGAAGAGGCGGGCGTGCCGGTGGGTGCGGTTTCGTACCTGTCCAGCCAGCCCTGGCCGTTTCCGGCCTCATTGATGTTTGGGTGTGCAGGTGAGGCACTGTCACGCGACATCGTGATCGATCCGGTCGAAATAGAAGAGGCGATGTGGGTCAGCAAATCCGAAATGATGCAGGCCTTTGCAGGCGATCATCCTAGGCTATTGCCAGCGCGCAAGGGGGCAGTCGCTCATTTTCTGCTTCAGAACTGGCTTGCAGATACTCTGGACTGAGGAAACATTGGCTCAGTAATTACGACAGCAAAGGTCAGTATGCAGTTTTCAGCGCGCGAAGATATCGAAGCCCCCATCCAATCGGTATTCGACATGGTGTCGGATTTCGAACGGTTCGAGCGTATGGCAATGCGCCGCGGCATCGATGTGCGCCGTTTGGGCGGTGGCGCAGCGGTGACTGCCGGAACCGAGTGGAATACGGAGTTCAAACTGCGCGGAAAGCCGCGTCAGATGTCAGTGGTTATGACTGATTTCGACAGGCCTTCGCAAATGCGATTTGACGCTGCCAGCAAGGGCATTACCGGGTTCACGACCGTGGATTTTCTGGCCCTGTCCCCGCGCCGGACACGCCTGAGCATCGAGATGTCCCTGGCCGCCAAGTCCCTGCCGGCACGGTTGCTGTTGCAATCCATGAAGCTGGGGCAGTCGAGGTTTCGCAAGCGGTTTCAGGTGCGTCTCAGCGAATTCGCACGCGAGTTGGAGCAGAGGCACCTGCATGGCGGGTAAGACACAAGATCGCACTGCAGGTGTGAAGGGATCGGACCACCTGAGTTTTAAACCCGCATCCGAAACCGATGCCGAAGGGGTCGCTGGTGTCCTTCACGATCTGGTCCTGGCTGGCTAGCGGCGCAAAGCCCACGATGTCGATTTTGCCCTAAGGCACTATATTCGCCACCCGGATCAATTACGATGTACAATCGCCACGGACCCGAATGGTCACGTGCTCGGGTTCCAATCCCTGAAATATGCGGTCGAAAACAACCCCTACGGCGTGTCAGTGGGGTGGGGCGTGATTGGAACCCATATCCGACCATCAGCCGCCCGGCTTGGGATCGGGCGCGCACTTTTCGCGCACACTCTGGACGCGGCCCTTGCGCGCGGTCTCCCTGCTATCGATGCAACAATTGGCGCAGGCAATACTGAAGGTCTGGCCTATTACGAAGCCATGGGTTTCCGGACGTACCGCACACAAGATGGGTCTGTGTCAAAGGTCTACCGGATTAACCGCTAGAGAGCGACGATTCCAGGCGCAGCGGCACGAGACATGGGGGGCCACCGGCATTGCAAACAGCTTCGAAAAAACGGGCAACAACGAAACAAGCTCAAAGGAATGCCATGGCGAACCGTGATTATCCGCGCGGATGTGCTGCCGGATAGACGCCCAGAACCTCGACATTGGTCGTGAAATGCTCAAGCTCGTCCATGGCCAGCTGCACGTTGCGGTCTTCGGGATGCCCGACAATATCCGCGTAAAACTGCGTCGCGGTGAAGGAGCCGTCGACCATATAGCTTTCCAGCTTGGTCATGTTGATCCCATTGGTGGCAAACCCACCCATCGCTTTGTAAAGCGCGGCGGGGATGTTGCGGACCTGAAACACAAAGCTGGTGATCATCCCATGATCGCCCCGGCGGGACAAATCCGTTTCGCGCGACATGACAAGAAAGCGGGTCGTGTTGTCGTCATTATCCTCGATATGGCGGGCCAGAACGTTCAGGTTATAGATCTCAGCGGCCAGCTCGCTGGCCAGCGCGGCTGAATGCGGATTGCCTTCCTCAGCCACTTCGCGGGCGGCGCGGGCGTTATCGGGGCTGACGCGGCCGCGAATGCCGTGTTCCTTCAGAAAGCCCGCGCATTGCGGCAGCAGTACCAGATGCGAATGCGCCTCGGTGATGTCTTCCAGTTTTGCACCCGGTACGGCAAGAAGGTTGATGTGCACACGGACAAAGGCCTCATCGATGATATGCAGCCCGCTGTGAGGTAACAGCCGGTGAATATCGGCCACCCGTCCATAGGTCGTGTTCTCGACCGGAAGCATTGCCAGATCCGCAGCACCCGAGCGGACCGATTCGATCACATCCTCGAAAGTGCGGCAGGGCAGGGCTTCCATATCTGGCCGAGCGTTGCGGCAAGCCTCGTGACTGTAGGCGCCGGGTTCCCCCTGAAAGGCAATGCGATTGGTCATTTGGTCGATTCCATGCAACAAGTTCGCGATTTGGTCGTTTCGTCGCGGTGTCTATACCTTGCCTCTCGCAAGGGGAAGCCTTAGACAGCTGCCCAGACAGCTGAAATGGACTCGCGATCAATGTTCGACACGATGACAGTAACCAAGGCCGCCGCAGGCCTGTTCGGCACATTCCTGGTGCTGCTTCTGGCCAAGTGGGGGGCGGATGTCCTCTATTCTTCCGGTGGCCATGGCTCGGCTGAGGCCGCCTACATTATCGAAACCGAAAGCTCGGGCGAAAGCGCCGACGGTGAAGAAGTGGTCTTTGAGGACCTGCTGGCCGCCGCAGACGTCGAGAGCGGCGCAAAAGTGTTCCGCAAATGCACCGCGTGCCACAAGCTGGAAGACGGCGCAAACGGCACCGGCCCTTACCTGTACGGTGTGGTTAATCGCCCCGTCGCCTCGGCCAACGGCTTCACCGGTTACTCGGCCGGTATGCAGGCGCATGGCGGCAACTGGACACCCGAAGCGCTGGATGCCTTCCTGACCAAGCCCGGCAGCTATATCTCGGGCACATCGATGAGCTTTGCCGGCCTGAAAAAGCCGCAGGATCGCGCCGACGTGATTGCCTATCTGCAGACAATCGGCAACTGATTGCCTGACCGATCAGAACCATTCAAAGCCGCTGCCGCAACGCAGCGGCTTTTTTGTCTGAAGAAACCTTCACAAAGTGCTCACGCATTCTAAACTTGAATCTGCACGTGCTGGCACTTTAGCTAGCGGTTACGACATTGACGGTGACAATGACCGAGAGGATGAGCAATATGATATCCCTGATGCCTGCTGCACGTGATCTTGAGGTAAGGCCATGGGTTGGCATTTTGGGGCTCTGCGCCGCTCTGATTGCTCCGCATGCAGCACAGGCGCTGGATGAAGGCGTCACCCGCAGCCACGGGTATTCGTATTTCGGAAATCTGGATTACCCGGCGGACTATGCGCATCTGAATTATGTGAATCCCGACGCCCCCAAGGGTGGCGAGCTTTCGCTGGCAGCCTCTGGAACGTTCGATTCCCTCAACCCCTATTCACGCAAAGGGCGCGCCGGTGCGCTGACCACATTGCAATATGACCGTCTGTTTGAAAGTGCCGAAGACAGTGTCGGGCAGTATTACGGCGTAGTTGCGGAAAGTCTGGAATATGACGAAGGGCGCAATTACGTCATTTTCCATTTGCGTCCCGAAGCAACTTTTTGGGATGGCACGCCTGTCACGGCGGAAGATGTTGTCTACAGCCACCGTTTGTTCATCGAACAGGGCCTGCCATCTTACGCGCAGGCCGTTGGCCGTATGGTGACAGGAGCCGAGGCGTTGGATGACCATACCGTAAAATTTACCTTCAACCCCGAAGTCACTCGCCGCAGCCTGATCGAAACCGTCGGCTCAACTCCTGTTTTCTCAAAAGCATGGTTCGAGGCAGATGAGACACGGCGCCTGGATGAACCACGGCTGGAAGTGGCGGTGGGCTCTGGCCCCTACAAGCTCGACAGCTACGACATCAATCGCCGCATCGTTTACAAACGCCGGGACGATTATTGGGGCAAGGACCTGCCTTTCAATGTCGGACGCAACAACTTCGATACAATTCGGGTCGAGTATTTCGCCGATCAGACGGCAGCGTTCGAAGGTTTCAAGGCGGGTGAATATACATTTCGGATTGAAAGTGATCCCAAGCTTTGGGCGACCGGGTATGATTTCCCGAAGCTGGATGAAGGCACCGTTATTCGGGATGAGATCGCAGATGGCAGCCCGCCGACACCTTCGGGCTTTGTCTTCAACCTTGGAAAACCGCAATTCGCCGACAAGAATGTCCGCAAGGGCCTGGCCTTGGCCTTCAATTTCGAATGGACGAACGAGTCATTGTTGTTCGGCCTGAACACGCCGCGGAATTCTTTCACGCAAGGAACCCCGATCGAGGCGCAAGGCCTGCCCGAAGGGGCTGAGCTGGCGTTCCTGCAGGCGTTGGGCGACGTCGTTCCCGAAGATGTCCTGACGGAACCCGCTGTAGTGGCGCACGAATCAAACCCTGCACGCCTGAATGACCGACAAAACCTTCGCAAAGCTGCCAGGTTATTGGACGAGGCAGGCTGGTCCGTCGGCGAAGGCAATATTCGCCGCAATACCGAAGGGCAGACTTTGAAGGTGAATATTCCATATCCTTCAAACCTGCCGACCTCGACCGCAACGATGATCGAAACCTATGTCCAAAACCTGCAATCCATCGGGGTGGATGCCTCGACCGAGAAAGTTGACCCGGCGCAATACACGTTGCGCAGCCGCGAGCGGGATTATGACATGGTCTATTCCACGCGCTACGGGTCGTTTTTGTCTACCGGGGGCGGTCTGAGCCAGATGTACGGATCGGAAGAAGCGGCTTTTAGCCTGTTCAATCCGGCAGGTCTGGCCAGTCCCTTGGTCGACGCAATCATCGAAGCGTCCTTTGAGACTGACAATCAGGCCGATCAGGACACGGCGTTGATGGCTTTGGATCGCGCCTTGCGGTACGAGTTTTTCGTAATCCCCGTGGGATACATCGCAGAATACTGGACAGCATATTACGATATGTACGAATACCCGGAAAACCTGCCGCCCTATTCGCTGGGTTATCTTGATCTGTGGTGGATCAATCCGGAAAAACAGGCTGCGTTGAAAGCGAAAGGCGCGCTGCGATAACATGGGCGCCTATATACTAAGACGCTTATTGCTGATCATTCCGACTCTTCTGGGTATCATGATCGTCAACTTCACGCTGGTCCAGTTCGTACCTGGCGGGCCGGTCGAACAGATCATCGCGCAAATCGAAGGTCAGGGTGACGTGTTCGCCGGGTTCGCCGGTGGGGGCGACGCCGGAGCGGGTTCCGAACCGGCGGGCGGTGTCTTCGACGACAAATATGTCGGCGCACGCGGCCTTCCGCCCGAGTTTATTGCCGAGCTGGAAAAAGAATTCGGCTTCGACAAGCCCCCGCTGGAACGGTTCCTGAATATGATGGGCAACTATCTGACGTTTGATTTCGGCGAGAGTTATTTCCGCTCGATCAGCGTGATCGATCTGGTGCTTGAAAAGATGCCGGTCTCGATCTCGCTGGGGCTGTGGTCGACCCTGATTGCCTATCTGGTCTCGATCCCGCTGGGTATTCGAAAGGCGGTCAAGGATGGATCGCAATTCGATACCTGGACAAGCGGGGCGATTATTGTGGCCTATGCCATTCCGGGCTTTTTGTTTGCGATCCTGCTGCTGGTGCTCTTCGCTGGCGGATCATATTGGCAAATCTTCCCGCTGCGCGGTCTGACGTCGGACAATTGGGACAGCCTGAGTTTCTTTGGCAAGATCACGGATTATTTCTGGCACATAGCGCTGCCGACGATTGCGTTGACGATCTCGGCCTTTGCGACGCTGACCCTGCTGACCAAGAACTCGTTTCTGGACGAGATCAAGAAACAGTACGTCATGACAGCCCGCGCCAAAGGGTTGAGCGAGCGCAAGGTGCTCTATAATCATGTCTTCCGAAACGCGATGCTGATCGTGATCGCAGGGTTCCCGGCCGTGTTCATCGGTGTGTTCTTCGGGGGGTCGATCATTATCGAGACGATCTTTTCGCTGGATGGTCTGGGCCGATTAGGGTTCGAGGCTGCCGTTGCGCGCGATTATCCGGTGATCTTCGGCACGCTGTTCATCTTCGGTCTGATGGGGCTGGTCGTCGGCATCATCAGCGACCTGATGTATGTGCTGGTCGACCCGCGCATCGATTTCGAAAAGCGGGAGGGGTAAATGGCTTTGTCCCCGCTGAACCAGCGCCGCTGGAGCAACTTCCGCCGCAACAGACGGGCCTTCTGGTCGCTGATCATCTTCTCGATCCTGTTTGGCCTGTCGCTCTTTGCCGAGTTTATCGCCAACGACAAACCCATCCTTGTGAAATATCGGGGAGAGTACTTTACGCCGATCTTCAACTTCTACGCCGAAACCGAATTTGGCGGCGATTTCCAGACCGAAGCGATCTATCGCGACCCTGAAGTTCAGTGCCTGATCGACAGCGGTGGATTGGAAGACTGTTTCGATGATCCCGAAGGCATCATCGAACAGATCGACGCCGGTACATTCCAGGCCGAGGGTTTTGAACGCGGCTGGTCGCTCTGGCCGTTGATCCCCTATTCCTTCAATACCTCGGTGGACCGGCCCGGCGCGGCGCCCCTGCCGCCCAACGGCCAGAACCTGCTGGGTACCGATGATACCAAGCGCGACGTGCTGGCCCGCGTGATTTACGGCTTTCGTTTGTCGATCCTGTTCACGCTGCTTGTGACGGGCGCGGCAAGCCTGATCGGGATTTTCGCCGGGGCCATACAAGGGTTCTTTGGTGGGTGGCTGGACCTGATCTTTCAGCGGATTATCGAAATCTGGTCCGCAACCCCGTCGCTTTACGTCATCATCATCATGTTTGCGGTGCTGGGGCGAAGTTTCTGGTTGCTGGTCGCGCTGATGATCCTGTTCAGTTGGACCGGGCTGGTCGGAGTGGTCCGCGCCGAGTTCCTGCGGGCGCGGAACCTTGAATATGTGCGCGCCGCGCGGGCGCTGGGCGTGGGCAACATGACGATCATGTTCCGTCATATGCTGCCCAATGCGATGGTGGCCACGCTGACCTTCATGCCGTTCATCGTCACCGGAACCATCGGCGGGCTGGCTTCGCTGGATTATCTGGGCTTTGGCCTGCCATCCTCGGCCCCCTCGCTGGGAGAGCTGACCTTGCAGGCCAAGCAGAACCTTCAGGCCCCGTGGCTGGCCTTCACCGCCTTCTTCACCTTTGCCATTATGCTGTCGCTGCTGGTCTTCATCTTCGAAGGCGTTCGCGATGCGTTTGATCCCAGAAAGACCTTCTCATGAGCTTGCTGGATGTGAAAAACCTCAAGGTCTCGTTCCGTCAGGATGGGCAGGTCAACGCGGCGGTCAAAGGCGTGTCCTTCACTGTGGACCGGGGTGAAACCGTCGCGCTGGTGGGCGAATCCGGATCAGGAAAATCCGTGACGGCGTTATCGACCGTTTCCCTGCTGGGCGACAGCGCGTTGGTCGACGGCTCGGTCACCTATGACGGGCAAGAGATGATTGGCGCCTCGGAACAGCGTCTGATGGATGTGCGGGGCAACGACATCAGCTTTATCTTTCAGGAGCCGATGACCTCGCTGAACCCGTTGCACACGATCCAGAAACAGATGGCTGAATCGCTGGCCCTGCATCAGGGTGTAGCGGGCGATGTGGCGCGGGACAGGATTGTCGAGTTGCTGACCAAGGTCGGTATCCGCGATCCTCAAGACCGGCTGGACAGCTATCCGCATCAGTTGTCGGGCGGTCAGCGGCAACGGGTGATGATCGCAATGGCCCTTGCCAACAAACCGGACATCCTGATCGCGGATGAGCCGACAACGGCTCTGGATGTGACCATTCAGGCGCAGATCCTCGAACTGCTGGCTGAATTGCAGAAATCGGAAAACATGGGGATGCTGTTTATCACCCATGATCTGGGCATCGTGCGCCGCATCGCCGACCGGGTCTGTGTGATGAAAGACGGCGAGATTGTCGAAACCGGCGTGACGGCCGAGATATTCGAAAACCCGCAGCACCCCTATACCCGCAAACTTCTGGCGGCGGAGCCGTCGGGTCGGCCTGAACCCGTTGCCTCAGATGCGGAAGAGGTCGCACGCACCGACCACCTTAAGGTCTGGTTTCCGATCCAGCGCGGGTTTCTGAAGCGAACGGTTGGATATGTGAAAGCGGTGAACGACGCGACCCTTAGCGTGCGCGCGGGTGAGACGTTGGGGATTGTTGGCGAAAGCGGGTCAGGCAAGACCACGCTGGCGCTGGCCATGATGCGGCTGATCGCGTCCGAGGGTGGCATCACCTTTCGCGATCAGGACGTGCGCAAATGGTCCACGCGGGAACTGCGCCGGTTGCGCAAGGACATGCAGATCGTGTTTCAGGACCCGTTTGGCAGCCTCAGCCCGCGGATGACCTGCCAGCAGATCATTGCGGAAGGTCTGGCCATTCACAAAGTCGACCCGGACCGCGCGCCACGCGAACTTGTGGCCGAGGTGATGACCGAAGTGGGGCTTGATCCGGCGACGATGGATCGATACCCGCACGAGTTTTCTGGCGGTCAGCGTCAGCGCATCGCCATTGCGCGCGCGATGGTTCTGCGTCCCAAACTGCTGGTTCTGGACGAGCCGACCAGTGCGCTGGATATGACCGTTCAGGTTCAGATCGTCGATCTGCTTCGCAATCTGCAACAGAAATACGGGCTGGCCTATCTGTTCATCAGCCATGACCTGAAAGTGGTCCGTGCGATGTCGCACAACGTGATCGTCATGCGAAACGGCGATGTGGTCGAAATGGGCGCGGCAGAGGATTTGTTCGAGAACGCCCAGACCGACTATACCCGCGAATTGATCGCAGCGGCGGGCTGAGAACAGCCCGCCCGGTGTCGCGAGTCAGGCGCTGGCTTTTTCTCGCGCCGATGACTGGGGCACAGGCCCGCGCAGTTCTTCATAGTGATCAAAGCTCAGCTTGACCCACCCAGTTCCACGTGTGGCACTGGCAAGGGTGCGGTGCAGCTCGTCCTCGGCAACGGCGGGCAACTGGGCGTTGAATATCTCCCAGCCCGTTGCATTCGGGTTGCCCTCAAATCCCAGAACCTGCCCCTGAAGGGTGCTGATCGTTGGTACGAGATCGCCCACAAAAGCCGAGGGTAAGTGTATCTCGGCGCTCAGGATCGGTTGCAGGACCACAGGTTTGGCTTGCGGCAATGCCTCGCGCACGGCGTTCTTGCCTGCGGTCCGGAAGGCATAATCCGAACTGTCCACATTGTGGTGTTTGCCATCGCTCAGGGTCACTTTGACATCAACCACCGGAAAGCCCTCGGGGCCTTGTTCCAGCGCGTCCTTTGCCCCGTGTTCCACCGACGGGATGTAGTTCTTGGGAACGGCACCGCCCTTGACCACCTCATCGAACTGGAACCCCGATCCGCGCGGCAATGGCGCGACCGATATTACCACATCCGCGAATTGCCCCGCGCCGCCGGATTGCTTGCGATGGCGATGGCGATGCTCAACCGTTGCGCGGATGGTTTCGCGATAGGCGGTTTCCACCTGTTCCGCCTCGATCTCGATCCCGAAATCCTCTGCCAGCTTGGCGGTCACGCGGCGCATATGTTGCGGACCTTGCGAGCCGAGAATCGAATGGCCGCTCATCTCATCCTGTTGCAGGTGCAGGCCCGGATCGATTTCGGCCAGACGGCTCAGGGCGTTTGACAGGCGCACATCGTCCCGCTCATGCGCGGGCGAGACGACTTGACGATGCGCAACCGGATGAGAAGACGCCCATTCCGGCAACTCTGTCGCGGAGGAACTGTCATAAATGTATCCGGGGTTGAGGTGATCGGATTTGACCGCCAGTCCGATCTGCCCGGCCTCCAGCGCGGCGATCTGGGTCTTGGCGTCCAGTGTTGTCAGGTTGCCGACCGTTTCACCGCCCAACGCCTCATGGGCTTTTACCCCGTCCCCAAGGCCGCGCAGAACGATGATCTTTCCGATATGCTTTTTGACATCCGCAAAGCCCGCGATGGCACGGGCGTTTTCGGCGGCCTCGTCTCGTCCGGCGGCGATATCAAACTCGGGGGCCTCATGACGCAGTGCTTTCATCAGGCGCGTCAGCCCGTTGCCGTGGCTTGCGGCGCCCAGACAGGCTGGGATCAACTGATGATTCTGCAAAACCTGCGCGGCCAGCTCATAAACCTCATCGCTTGGGGGCTGTTTGTCTTCAATCAACTGTTCCAGCAGGTGGTCATCGAAATCGGAAAGTGTCTCAAGCAACTCGGTCCGGGCTTCCTGCTCGCGATCCTCGACAGATTTGGGCAGCTCTATCAGGGCCGACGGCTGGCCCTCCTGATATTTCCACGCCCGTTCCGAGATCAGATCGACCGCGCCGATGATCGTGTCCCCCTCGCGGATCGGAACCTGACGCAGGGCGATGTGGTGCGTGCAGTAGGTTTGCAGCGCCGCGATGATGTCGCGGATGCGGCCATTGGGGTTGTCCATGCGGTTGATGAAAAGAAAACAGGGAATGCCTGCCTCTTCCACCAGCCGAAGATACGGCGCACACAGCACGGCGGCATTTGGATCGGGCGGTACCAGGATAACGGCTGCATCCGAGATCGCCATGGCTGGGCCGACATACGCGAGGGAATCGCCACCCCCATCCACGTCGATCGCGCACCAGGGCTCGTCCAGGTAAGAAAAACCGTGCAAGTGCACGGTTCCGGAAACATCGAATGTGGTCGGGCGCCCGTCGAGGCGGCTGATGGCCTCGACCAGGGTAGATTTGCCCGACTGGCTGGGCCCGAGGACGGTGAATACGCGCATGAGTGTTGTCCCTCTTTCAGGTTGCAGAATGGCTGCACGAAAAGGGCCGTCCGACGCAGTCGCGTCAGCTAGGACTGTCTGTAATTTGCCCGCCTCAGGCCGCAGGGCGAAACATCACCCCACAGCTTGAGTGTGGGAAAAACCGCAGGCGTGCGTCAAGCCCCCGATGTGTTTTGTACTCAACGGGCTGAATGTTGCCCGAAAAAAAGGTCAGATCGCCGAGCTGTGCCCGGCTTTGCTGAGGTCGTATGCGTCAAAGCTGCGGGCAACCATCCGGGTCAGCGCCCTCGCCTCGGGGGGGATGAACAGCCCTTCCTCGCTGATTTGCAGCAGCCCGTCGAATGAGGCGTTGGCGGCACGATACATCTCATTCAGCGCTGCGGCCGAGATATCGTGATCGCGCAGGATTTCAGCCGAATCGATCCGGAAATCACACATCAGCGCTTCGATCAGACGGGCGCGCAGAATATCCTGACCTTTGAACAGGTGCCCGCGGGACGTCGAAAACTGCCCGTTGCGGATGGCTTTTGTATGGGCGGATGTGGCCGGGGCGTTCTGCGCATAGCCTTGTGGAAAGCGCGAGATCGAGCTGGCCCCGACACCGATCAACACATCGGCCTGATCGTCGGTATAGCCCTGGAAGTTCCGCTTCAGACGACCCGTGCGCAGGGCCTGGGTCAGCCCGTCATCCTGCGTGGCAAAATGGTCGATGCCGATCTCGGCGTAGTTGTCCCACAGGAACAGGCGGCGGGCGGTGTCGAACAGTTCCAGCCGTTGTTCGGGCGTTGGCAGTGCGTCCGACGGGATCAGCTGCTGCCGTTTGGCCATCCACGGCACATGGGCGTACCCATAAAGCGCCACGCGGTCCGGGCTGAGCGACAAAAGCTTCTGCACGCTTTCCGTCATCCGGGCCTTCGTCTGGTGTGGCAGCCCGTAAAGGATATCCGCGTTCAGGCTGGCAATGCCACGTGCGCGGATCATGTCGATCGCGTCGCGCGTTGTATCGTAGCTTTGAATGCGGCCAATGGTCTTCTGGATTTCATCGTCGAAATCCTGCACTCCGATCGAGGCGCGGTTCATGCCTGCCTCTGCCAGCGCATCCAGACGCGCCTCGTCAATCTCGTTCGGATCGATTTCAACCGAAAACTCGGCGTCCGGCCCCATGGGGACGATCCCCAGAATGTGCCGTGCCAGATCACGCATCAGCTGGGCGTTCAGCAACGTTGGCGTACCGCCGCCCCAGTGCAGGCGCGACAGCACCACGCCCGCGGGCAGGCGCGCCGCCAGCAGGTCCAGCTCGGCTTTCAGAACATCCACATATGCAATCACCGGATTGTCGGTTTGTGTGCCTTGCGTCCTGCAGGCGCAGAACCAGCACAGCCTGCGGCAGAACGGGACGTGGATATAAAGGGATATGGCGCTGCCGGGCTCGATTCCCGAAATCCAGTCGCCAAACATGTCCGCCCCCACGTCATTGTTGAAATGGGGCGCTGTGGGATAGCTTGTGTAACGCGGTACTTTCGCGTCAAAAAGTCCAAGCTTTGCCAATTGTGGTTTCACTATCATGACGATACCCTTAGGGGGCAGGCGACTTAGGTGCTTTGACGGAGATCAAGTGGAAACGCAGATGACAATAAAAGCACAGTTCGATCATTCAAATTGCGCAGACTGCCCGATACGACATCGCGCGGTCTGCGCCCGCTGTGACGCTGACGAGCTGGAAGCGCTTGATGCCATTAAGTATTACCGCAGTTTCGAAGCGGGTCAGACCATCATCTGGTCGGGCGACCAGATGAATTTTGTCGGTTCAGTCGTCGCGGGAATCGCGTCGCTGACACAAACGATGGAAGACGGGCGCACCCAGATGGTTGGTCTTCTCTTGCCCAGTGATTTCGTCGGTCGCCCGGGGCGCGACATTGCGCCTTACGATGTGCAGGCGACAACGGATGTCGTGATGTGCTGTTTCCGCAAGAAACCATTTGAAGAGCTGATGGACGAAACGCCACACATCGCGCATCGCCTGCTACAGATGACGTTGGACGAGCTTGATGCTGCCCGTGAATGGATGCTGGTTCTGGGTCGCAAGACAGCGCGCGAAAAAATCGCCAGCCTGATATCGATCATTGCCCGCCGGGATGCGTCGATTGGTCAAAAGGGCCTGTCGGGACCGATCGTGTTCGATCTGCCCCTGACCCGAGAGGCCATGGCGGATTATCTGGGACTTACGCTTGAGACGGTCAGCCGCCAGATCTCAGCTCTGAAAAAGGACGGTTTGATCTTGCTGGAAGGCAAACGTCACGTGACCATCCCCGATCTTGGCCGGCTCATGGAAGAAGCAGGCGACGATTCCGATGGCGGGTTTCTGGTCTGACCGGTCTTTCGCTCGGCAGAACTCGCTTACCGCGACCATCCGGTCGGTTCACGAACTAACATAGGAGTGTGGCATGGGGTTCAGCAGTCTGTTGGCAATGCTGTTCATTGGCGCAATCGCCGGATGGCTGTCGGGAAAGATCATGGAGGGCCGTGGGTTCGGCCTGATCGGCAACATTATCGTCGGCATCGTCGGTGCGTTCCTGTCGGGCATGATCTTTCCGGCGCTAGGATTTTCTGTTGGCGGGGGCCTGTTGTCGTCGATCCTTTTCGCAACAATTGGGGCCGTGATCCTTTTGTTCCTGATCGGCCTCATTCGTCGGGGGTGAAAAAAAGCCGCCTGTCGAGGCGGCTTTTAGCTTGTTTAGGTCAGTGCGCCAGGAACACCGGAACCGAGGATTGTTCCAGCATGTTCCGGGTCGCCCCGCCCAGAATGGCTTCGCGAAAGCGGGAGTGGCCATAAGCGCCCATCACAATCATGTCCGATTCGGTATCCGTCGCGTGGCGATTAAGGATATCCGAGACGCGGGTCATGGTCTTGCTGAGCACATCGATCTCGCATTTGACACCATGACGGGCCAGCATCTGGGACAGCATCCCACCCGGGTCCGACCGGTCTGGCCCGTGCTGTGGTGGGTCAATAACCACAATACGGACGATCTCGGCCCGTTTGAGGAAGGGCAGGGCCCGCCGGATGGCGCACATGGCCTCGACGCTTTCGTTCCAGGCGATCATGATGTTGCCCGGCACTTTCAACGGCGCGCCGCTGTCGGGAACCACAAGAACAGGGCAATGTCCTTCGAACATGGCCGCTTCGATAATGGGCTCGGCCTCGGCCCCCCGACCTTCACCATACGGATGTGGCAGGATCACAAGGTCGGAAAACCGGGCCCGGTGCGCGACGTGGCGCCCGATATCGGCAATTTGTGCAACGCCGTGTTCGGCGGACCAACGCACGCCGGATTTGCCGAGATAGTCATTGGCAAAGGCCAGCAAATCCTGTGCCTCGGCATTGGCCCGGTTCAGCGTTTCCTGAACGATCAAAGCATTGGCACCCGCATAATAGTAACCTGTCTGACTGCGATCGACGCCCAGACACAGGACTTCGGCATGGGCATCCTGAGCCTCGGCCAGGGCCACAATCTGCGCCAAAGCAGCCTGTGCAGTCTGCGTTTCGGTCATGACTGTGAGAAGAGATTTGTACGCCATTTTGACCTCATTTTTCGGGCAATTGGTCTCATGTGACCTGTTAGCCCTTTTCTACTACCATGCGTGTCATAGAAAACGCTGGACTGTCTTGATACAGATCAAAGCAATGAAGGTGGCCGTGCTTCAGAACGGCAGCCAGTCAAATGGGTTTCGCGCGTCATAAGAATCAAAAGCGCGCGGAGCATGGCAAAGGGACGCAATATGTCGAATTACATCAAGCTGATCGTGCTTGGTCTGATCGCGCTGTTTGCAGCGATCGGAACCAATTATGCACGCGATTTGGCGTATCAGGTACATGCGCTGCTGGTGATGCTCATCGCCGGTGGCCTGTTCATCTGGACGCTTCGAAACACTGACGAGCCAGATATTCAGATCGACCGCTCGGGCGAATACATGGATGGCGTGATCCGCTATGGCGTGATCGCAACTGCCTTTTGGGGCGTGATCGGGTTCCTCGCCGGGACGTTTATCGCGTTTCAGCTGGCGTTTCCGGTACTGAACTTCGAATGGGCGCAGGGTTATTTGAATTTTGGTCGTCTGCGTCCGTTGCACACTTCGGCGGTCATTTTTGCATTTGGCGGTAACGCATTGATCGCAACCTCGTTCTATGTGGTTCAGCGTACCAGCGCGGCGCGGCTTTGGGGCGGCAACCTCGCGTGGTTCGTGTTCTGGGGCTATCAGCTGTTCATCGTTCTGGCCGCAACCGGCTATGTGCTGGGCGGAACGCAGTCCAAGGAATATGCCGAACCTGAATGGTATGTCGATCTGTGGCTGACCATTGTTTGGGTCGCCTATCTGGCGGTCTACCTGGGTACGATCATCAAGCGGAAAGAACCCCACATCTATGTGGCCAACTGGTTCTATCTGGCCTTTATCGTCACCGTCGCCATGCTGCATCTGGTCAACAACATGACCATCCCGGTCAGCATCTGGGGTTCGAAATCGGTCATCGTCTGGTCGGGTGTGCAGGATGCCATGATCCAGTGGTGGTATGGCCACAACGCTGTGGGCTTCTTCCTGACCGCGGGTTTCCTGGGCATGATGTACTATTTCATCCCGAAACAGGCCGAACGCCCGGTGTTTTCGTACAAGCTGTCGATCATCCACTTCTGGGCGCTGATCTTCCTGTATATCTGGGCCGGTCCACACCACCTTCACTATACTGCGCTGCCTGACTGGGCGTCGACGCTGGGTATGGTGTTCTCGGTGATCCTGTGGATGCCGTCCTGGGGCGGTATGATCAACGGTCTGATGACGCTGTCGGGTGCCTGGGACAAGCTGCGCACCGATCCGGTGATCCGCATGATGGTCATCTCGGTCGGCTTCTACGGCATGTCCACCTTTGAAGGTCCGATGATGTCGATCCGTGCTGTGAACAGCCTCAGCCACTACACCGACTGGACCATTGGTCACGTGCATTCGGGCGCGCTGGGCTGGAACGGCATGATCACCTTTGGCGCGCTGTACTTCCTGGTGCCCGTGCTTTGGAAGCGCGAGCGTCTGTACTCGCTGCAGATGGTCAGCTGGCACTTCTGGCTCGCCACGATCGGCATCGTGCTTTATGCCGCGTCGATGTGGGTCACCGGTATCATGGAAGGCCTGATGTGGCGTGAAGTGGATGCAAATGGCTTCCTGGTGAACTCGTTCGCTGACACCGTGGCCGCCAAGTTCCCGATGTATGTGGTGCGTGCTCTGGGTGGCGTTCTGTTCGTCGCTGGCGCCGTGATCATGTGCTACAACCTGTGGATGACTGTGCGGAAAGCGCCGGCCAAAGAGGCCAGCCTGACCGTCGCGGTCCCTGCTGAATAGAGGGAGGGCCGGAGCAATGGCAATTCTCGACAAACATAAGATCCTCGAGACCAACGCGACCCTCCTGCTGATCTTCAGCTTTCTGGTCGTGACCATCGGTGGCCTGGTGCAGATCACCCCGCTGTTCTATCTTGAGAACACCATCGAGAAGGTGGAGGGCATGCGCCCTTACACCCCTCTCGAAATGGCAGGGCGTGAAATTTACATCCGCGAAGGTTGCTATGTCTGCCACAGCCAGATGATCCGCCCGATGCGGGACGAGGTCGAACGTTATGGCCACTACTCGCTGGCGGCTGAATCGATGTATGACCACCCGTTCCAGTGGGGATCAAAGCGTACCGGACCTGATCTGGCGCGTGTCGGTGGCCGCTATTCGGATCAGTGGCAGATGGACCACCTGCGCGACCCTCAGTCTGTGGTGCCTGAATCGGTGATGCCCAAATACGGCTTCCTCGAACATCGCAAGATCGACGGCAAGTATATCGGTGACATCATGGCGACCAATGCGGTTGTCGGCACCCCTTATACCGACGAGATGCTGGAAAACGCGGTTGCCGATTTCAGCGCGCAGGCCGACCCGGACAGTGACTACGACGGTCTGCTGGAGCGGTACGGTGACAAGGTCAACGTACGCAACTTCGATGGTCAGCCTGAACTGACCGAAGCCGACGCGCTGATCGCCTATCTGCAAATGCTGGGTACGCTGGTCGATTTCTCGACCTTTACCCCGGATGCAAGCCGTTAACAGGAGGGTGGGATGGAAGAATACACACTTCTTCGACAGTTCGCGGATAGCTGGATGCTGCTTGTGTTGTTTGCCTTCTTCGTTGGCATCGTGATCTGGGTTTTCCGCCCCGGTGCCAGCAAGGAATACAAGGACACTGCCAACATCCCCTTCCGGCATCAAGACAAACCCGCCACACCCAAGGAGGCGCGGCAATGAGCAAGACACCTGATAAACAGCCGGGCGATCCAAATACAACCGGGCACAGCTGGGACGGGATTGAGGAATTCGACAATCCTATGCCGCGCTGGTGGCTATGGACCTTCTACGCCACCATCTTCTGGGGCGTGATCTATACGATCATGTTTCCGGCCTGGCCCTTGGTCCACGGCGCGACAGCCGGTGTGCTGGGATGGTCAACCCGAGAAAACGTTCAGCAGGACATGGTTGCCTTCGAAGAGGCAAACGCGCCCTGGAACGCCAAGCTGGTGGAAACTTCGCTGGAAGACATCGCCAAGGATGCAGAACTGCAGCAATATGCCGTGAACTCGGGAGGTGCGGTGTTCCGGACCTGGTGCGCACAATGCCATGGTTCGGGTGCGCAGGGTGCGCCGGGTTTCCCGAACCTGTTGGATGATGCCTGGCTGTGGGGCGGAACGCTGGACGATATCGTCTACACCGTCAGCTACGGTGTCCGGAACGAAGAAAGCGACGATGCGCGCTATTCCGAGATGCCGGCATTTGGCGAAATCCTCGAACACGACGAAATCACGCAGGTGGTCCAGTACGTCATGTCGCTGAGCAATGCCCAGACCGACGATGCAGCAGCGCAGGCAGGCAAAGTTGTCTTCGAAGACAACTGCGCGGCCTGCCACGGCGAGGATGGCACAGGCGATATCTTCCAGGGTGCGCCGAACCTGACTGACGCGATCTGGCTTTACGGTGGCAGCGAAGAAACGCTGACGGAAACCGTAACTTACAGCCGCTTTGGCGTCATGCCGAACTGGGATACCCGCCTGACCGAGGCGCAGATTCGCGCCGTATCTGCCTATGTCCACCAGTTGGGCGGCGGTCAGTAAGATCTAAAGAACACCTTCGGGCGGTTCGCCGCCCGAAGGCTGGGGCACCGGCTGTTCCATCTGTTCGCGCGTTTCCTGAACAGCCGGTGCTTTTTTCCCACAATAAGGCCACTTAAACCTGTGGTCCAGATTCAGGTTTACTGTTCCCTGCGTCAAAAGTTGTTCGGATCCACCTCGCGCGGGTTTTTAATCCACCAATGACCTTCCGGCAGCCAACGGCGTTTGTGGCGACCCGGTTTTGGCACATCGCGAATATGCGGCGCATTGATCCGGGTTGCGGTCATGAAAGATCTGGCAAAAACGGTCAGCATGGTTGGTCTCCTCTGCAAGGGTATCTCTGCAATAAAGATTGACCTTTGAAGTGCTGAATGCGACTCAAATACCATTCCATAGTGTAAGTCAGGATTACATATGAATTGGTTGTCGCTTCCCCCATTGGCCGCGCTGAGGGCGTTTGCGGCATTTGCTGAAAAACGCAACGTCGTCGAAGCTGGTGCTGCGTTGAACGTAAGCCATGCGGCGATTAGCCAGCAGTTGCGCGTACTTGAGAACCATCTGGGTGCTGCCTTGCTGGATCGAACAGGCAAGGCCCTGACCCTGACCGCCGATGGTGAACATCTGGCCCGAGCCCTGCAACTCGGGTTTGGCGCGATCGAGGCGGCAGTGGGGGATTTGGTGCGGTCTGGTCAGGATCGCCCGGTCCACGTGTCGCTGACATCCTCTTTTGCGGCCTCTTGGCTGATGCCGCGTCTACCGGCTTTTCGCGAAACCCATCCCGAGGTGAACCTGATCCTCGATCCCACTGCCGAAGTTGTTGAACTGCGACCGGGTGGGATCGACATTGCCATTCGGTACGGCCCCGGCGGTTGGACCGGTGTGCAATCAGAGATGCTGTTGCAGTCGCCGGTGGTCATCGTCGCCGCTCCGAAACTGCTGGGTGAAAAGACGTCATGGACGCCGACCGAGTTGGCCCAACTGCCCTGGCTCGAGGAAATCGGCACCACCGAGGCGACGACCTGGCTGGCCGAACATGGTGCCGGTCCTGAACGCGGTGCGGGCCGGACCGAGCTGCCGGGAAACCTGGTGCTGGACGGTCTGCGGGCCGGGCAGGGGGTCACTGTCACGGTGCGACATTTCGTCGAGCCTGACATCAAGGCCGGTCGCATCGTTGAGCTTTATGCAGAGCCGGATACGCGCGGATACCATATTGTGACGCCAAATTCAGCACTTAGACCAGCTGTCAGAACTTTTGTGACGTGGTTGAGGCATCAGGCACGGGAAATGTGATAAAAGGTGTCTGTACGATGCGCGTTTTGACCCATGTCAAAGTTGCTATGCACGTGATCTGGAAGAACACACACTCAGAAGAGCCAGTACCGGAGCCAGCCTGTGAGCGATTCCAACCCCACCCCCAGCCTATACGCCGCACGAGAACCGATCTTTCCAAGGCGCGTTTCTGGGCCATTTCGGAACCTGAAATGGATCATCCTTATCGTGACACTGGGCATTTACTATGTAACGCCCTGGATCAGATGGGATCGCGGCCCCAGCTTGCCGGATCAGGCCGTCCTGCTGGATTTGGCAAACCGGCGCTTCTATTTCTTCTGGATCGAAATCTGGCCGCACGAGTTCTATTTCGTGGCGGGCCTGCTGATCATGGCGGGGCTGGGTCTGTTTCTATTCACATCTGCGCTTGGGCGGGTCTGGTGCGGGTATGCCTGCCCGCAAACGGTCTGGACTGACCTTTTCATTCTGGTCGAGCGCTGGATCGAAGGCGACAGAAACGCCCGTTTGCGCCTGCATCGTCAGGAAAAGCTGGATTTCCGCAAGGCTCGGCTCCGGTTGACGAAATGGGTGACCTGGTTCCTGATCGGCCTGGCCACCGGCGGTGCCTGGGTGTTTTATTTTGCGGATGCGCCGACGCTGCTCCGCGATATTGTGACGGGCAACGCGCATCCCGTCGCTTACACGACGATGCTGGTTCTGACTGGCACGACCTTCTTTTTCGGCGGGTTCGCCCGCGAACAGATTTGTATCTACGCGTGTCCTTGGCCGCGCATTCAGGCCGCGATGATGGATGAAGACACGCTGGTCGTGGGATACCGCGAATGGCGTGGTGAGCCGCGCGGCAAAGGCAAGCGGACAGCTGATTCCGAGTTGGGGGATTGCATCGACTGCATGGCCTGCGTCAATGTCTGCCCTGTCGGAATCGATATCCGCGATGGTCAGCAGCTTGAATGTATCACCTGTGCCCTGTGTATCGACGCGTGTGACGACATGATGGCCAAGATCGGCAAACCGCGCGGGCTGATCGATTATATGGCGCTCAGCGACGAGCCGCGTGAACGCTCGGGACAACCGCCCAAGAATGTCTGGAAACACATCTTCCGGCCCCGTACGATCCTGTACACCTCGTTGTGGTCACTGGTGGGGGTTGCGCTGCTGTTCGCCCTGTTCATTCGCTCTGACATCGATCTGACCGTAGCACCCGTGCGCAACCCGACCTTTGTCACCCTGTCGGATGGCACCATTCGAAACACCTATGACGTCAGGCTGCGCAACAAGCACGGTGAAGACCGCCTGTTCAAATTGTCTCTGGCGGGCGATCCGTCGATGCGATTGGAAATTGAGGGAACCAAGATAGATACTGTGAATGTCACGGCGGATACGGCACAATTGACCCGTGTATATATCGTGGCGTCCCGTGACAGCGGTCCGGCGGCAGCAGAAGCGACGCCAGTGCGGATCTGGGTCGAAGACCTCAGCAGCGGCGAACGTGCTTACAAAGACACCACGTTCAACGGACGGGGGAACTGATCATGGCCGAACGTAAATTCACCGGAAAGCACGCTCTGGCGGTGTTTGTCGGTGCCTTTGGCGTGATCATCGCGGTGAACCTCGTGCTGGCTTATAATGCGGTGAAGACGTTTCCGGGGCTGGAGGTCAAGAATTCCTACGTTGCCAGCCAGGAGTTCAACGATCGCCTGAAAGAGCAGCAGGCATTGGGCTGGACGGTTCGGGCAGAAACCAAAGGTGGCCTTCTGATCCTGCATATTACGGACGCGACCGGCGCGCCGGTTCAGGTCAGCGAATTGCAGGCGGTGGTTGGCCGCGCAACCCATGTGCGGGACGATTTCGCACCGGATTTCACCTTTGATGGCGCGGCCTATGCCACTCCGGCCACGCTGGGCAAGGGCAACTGGAATATCCGGCTGGTCGCGCGTGACGGCAATGGTGCCGAGTTTTCGCAGCGCGTTCCGCTGTATGTGAAAGGGTAGCCGATGACGGCGCAGCTTTCATCCGGTACGGCGGCCTGCCCGGGGTGTCTGGCAGCACCAGCAGAACCCGCGCGCCCGATTCCGGAAGATGTGCAGATTGCCTTGTCCTTGCCGGGCATCCACTGCTCGGCCTGTATCACGACGGTCGAACGTGAACTGAACGCCCATCCCGGTGTCGAAGACGCGCGGGTCAACCTGACTCTGAAACGGGCGATGATCAAAGCCGCGCCGGAAACCCGAGCGGCCGATCTGATCCCGGTGCTTGAACGGGCAGGTTTCGAAGCGCACGAGCTTGACCCCGGCGCTTTGTCGGCAACACAGGCGGACAAGGCGGGACGTGACCTGCTGATGCGACTGGCCGTCGCCGGGTTTGCTTCCATGAACGTGATGCTGTTGTCGGTGTCGGTCTGGTCCGGCGCAACAGACGCGACGCGTGACATGTTCCACTGGATCTCCGCTGCAATCGCGCTGCCCGCCATTGCCTTTTCGGCGCAACCGTTCTTTGCCAACGCTTGGAGCGCCCTGCGGGTGCGGCGGCTGAACATGGATGTGCCGATCACGCTGGCGATCCTGCTGGCGCTGGTCACATCCCTGTGGGAGACCGCACTGAGCGGAGAGCATGCCTATTTCGATGCCGCGCTGACCCTGACATTCTTCCTGCTGGCGGGCCGATATCTGGACTACCGCACCCGCGCCGCAGCCCGATCCGCGGCAGAAGAGCTTACCGCTCTGGAAGTGCCGCGCGCCATTCGCATCGTGGACGGGCTAGAGGCCGAAGTTGCGGTGGCCGATCTGAAGGTTGGTGATCTGATCCTTGTGCGCCCCGGTGGCCGAATGCCGGTGGACGGTCAGATTGTGTCTGGCCAATCCGAACTGGACCGTTCGCTGTTGACGGGGGAAACCCTGCCGGTGTTTGCCGAAGCCGGCCAGTTGGTCAGCGCGGGCGAGGTCAACCTGACAGGTCCGCTGACCCTGCGCGCCACAGCAGTGGGGCAGGATACGTCGCTGCACCGGATGGCGGATCTGGTGGCCATCGCTGAATCGGGGCGGTCCCGCTATACCTCGCTGGCCGACAAGGCCGCCAAGCTTTATGCGCCCGGTGTCCACATCCTTTCGGCGCTCAGCTTTGTGGGGTGGTACATCTATTCGGGCGATTTGCGCACCGCTCTGAACATCGCCGCGGCGGTTCTGATCATCACCTGTCCCTGCGCCTTGGGTCTGGCTGTTCCGGCAGTGACCACCGCTGCCTCGGGCCGGTTGTTCCGCAAGGGTATGCTGATCAAGCACGCAACCGCGCTCGAACGGTTGTCCGAGACCGACACCGTGGTGTTCGACAAGACGGGCACGCTGACCTCGGGTGCGCCGGAACTGGTCAATCTTGGCGATCACGCCCGCGCGCAGGTCGAGGTTGCGCTGGCCCTGACCGAGGCCTCTGCGCATCCCTTGTCCGTGTCATTGGCCAAAGCCGCGCGACAGGCCGGGATCAAGCCTGCAAATGTTCGGGACATAACCGAAGTGCCGGGATACGGCACCCAAGGGGAATACCGCGGTCAACGCGTTCGTTTGGGCCGGGCCGCATGGCTCGGCGCACAGCAGGGCGCGGAAACGTCTGCCTGGCTTGCAATTGGCGACGATGCGCCCTTGGCGTTCCGCTTCTCGGACGCGTTGCGCCCAGGCGCGGCCGAGGCGGTGGAAGCGTTGCGGGCGTCAGGCAAGCATGTGCTGTTGATCTCGGGGGATTCGAAGGGCGCCGTGCAATCTTTGGCCGAGAAGCTGGGAATAACGGATTGGGTCGCCGAGGCTTTGCCGCAGGACAAGGCACAGCGCATTCAGGACCTCAGGGATCAGGGCCGCAAAGTTCTGATGGTGGGGGACGGCCTGAACGACACGGCTGCATTGGCGGCGGCACATGTGTCGATCTCTCCGGCCTCGGCGTTGGATGCGGCGCGGGTTGCCTCGGACATCGTTCTTCTGGGCAATGACCTTCTGCCCATTGCGGATGCCTGCGATACGGCCATCAAGGCCACCCGTCGCATCCGCGAGAACTTCCAGATCGCAACCGTTTACAACGTGATTGCCGTTCCGCTGGCCGTGATCGGACTGGCAACACCGCTGATCGCGGCCTTGGCGATGTCGACCTCGTCAATTACCGTATCGCTGAACGCATTGCGGCTGAGGTAACCCTGATGGAAGTGCTTGCCTATCTGATCCCGATATCCCTGTTTCTGGGGGGCGTTGGTCTGGTCGCCTTTATCTATACCGTTCGTTCCAATCAGTACGAAGACCCCGATGGCGACGCGCGCCGCATCCTGAGTGACGAGTGGGACGACAAACCCAAACCCTGACCAATCGCCCGATATGCGCAGAGTTCATCCAAGCGCCCTTGAAATTGCCGCAATGCCCGGCTATGTCCGGCCCATCCGCAAGCAGAGAGAACACGCCAAATGGCCACCACCAACCCGATCCAGTTCATTCAGCAAGTCCGTGCCGAAGTTTCCAAGGTCGTCTGGCCGACCCGGCGCGAAGTGCTGTTGACCACGGTCATGGTCTTCATCATGGCGGCGCTGACAGCTGTGTTTTTTGCTTTGGTCGATCTGGGTATCCGGGGCGGCCTTCAGCTGGTTCTGGGCGCTTTCGGCTAAGCCGGTTCAGGCGGGGGCAAATACGACTGCCCCTTGCACCTCGCGCGATGTCAGAGTAGGTGACGCATATTCGGAATGGGCGTGTGGCGATTCGGGTCACGCGCCGCTTTTTATTCCGGATGACGTGACAGGATTTAAATGACGGGTGTGTCCGCAAGATGTGATGCCCCGAAGACAAACAAGGACGACAGGTTCATGGCGAAACGGTGGTACTCGGTCAGCGTTCTTTCGAATTTCGAAAAGAAGATCGCAGAGCAGATCCGCACGTCGGTGGCTGAACAGGGCCTTGAGAACGATATCGACGAAGTTCTGGTGCCCACCGAAGAGGTGATCGAAGTGCGCCGGGGCAAGAAGGTCACCACCGAACGCCGCTTTATGCCGGGTTACGTGTTGGTGCATATGGAAATGTCGGATCAGGGCTATCATCTGATCAACTCGATCAACCGCGTCACCGGTTTTCTGGGTCCGCAGGGTCGCCCGATGCCGATGCGCGACGCCGAGGTGAACCAGATCCTCAACCGCGTTCAGGAAGGCGAAGAAGCGCCCAAGCTGATGATCACCTTCGAGATCGGCGAAAAGGTCAAGGTCAACGACGGCCCGTTCGAGGATTTCGACGGCATGGTCGAAGGCGTGGACGACGAAGCGCAAAAGCTGAAGGTTTCGGTGTCGATTTTTGGCCGCGAAACCCCGGTCGAGCTGGACTTCACGCAGGTCACCAAGCAAAGCTAAGCGTTCTGCCAGAGAAATTCGAAACGCCGCGATGTCAAAGCATCGCGGCGTTTTCAGTTTCAGCCCTACACGGGCCGACACAGTTTTCAAATGGGCTTACTGCGACTGAACCATGGCTGCGCGCAAAAGCTGCGGGCGGTCGGTCTGGGATGGCAGGAAAACCGCCTGCGACCCGGAATCCAGCGCCGAAAGGCTTGCATCATACCACTGCATCGCAAGGTCGCGGCGCGCCTGGACACCAAAGCCTTCGCGCAGGTGGTGACCGACCAGTTCTCCGTATGCGGGTTCACCCATGGCAACCAGCATCAGCGCGGAGCCAACCGCGGTATCCATGTTGTCCTGACGATATCCCATCGCAAGGCAGACCTTGCTGGTCGCGGCAAGATCAGCAGGGCTTAGACCCGAATCCAAGGCAAGCTTGCGCACCTGGGTTTCAGCCTCTGATTTCGAGTTGATAGACAGCGCGTCAACTTGCGGTGCCAGCATGTCGCCATAGGCGGCGCACTGGGCTGCGACCTGATCGGGTGTAAGGCCCTGGATGTCCTGCATCAGTTCTTCACCCTGTGCCATCGCATAGCTGCGGGCAAGGCAGAATTGCTCGCTGAGCGCAAAGTCAGGATCGGACATGTTCGACAGGGTCGTATAGCCGCCATTGGTCGACGTTTGCAGCATGACCCCGCTGCACCGATTGGCTAACGATGGGCCTCCGGTACCGCCGGAAAACAGGCTCGGCAGGCTGGCTGTCGTAGCTTCAGCGGCGCTTGTTGCGGGTTCGGCCTGTTGAGGCGTGATAACCGGGATGGCCGGGGCCTGGGTCTGAGGCGCCGCCGCCAAGGCAGAGCCGGTTTGCACCTGTTGCCGATAGGCCATCAAAAGCGGTTGACCCGAAAGCTGGGTTGCCGCCTGCCCACCGCTTGTCGCCCAGTAATAGGCCTGCATCAGAAAGTCATACTGATAGGGCTGGAAGTCATAGCCATTCACAGGATAGCCCATGGACACCTGATAGCGTTCGATCGCCGACCGGGTCCCATGCCCGACCTGCCCATCGACACGCCCGGCATTATAGCCGAAATAGTTGAGCGCGGTCTGTGTCTGCGCCCCTTGCGAGGTGGACGGAATGCCTGACCGGTAGGTCTGGCTTGAAGACCGGGACTTTTTCTTTTGCTGGTCCTTGCCGATCGCGTATCCGACGACCCCGCCAACGACAGCGCCGCCGATGAAGTCGCCCGCATCGGCCCGTGCGGTCTGGGGAACGGACGCCGCAAAAGACAGTGCGGCGACAAGCATAGTTAATAAACGAATAATCATGACGAACCTCCGAACAAATTTGTTTTCCCCGATTATAGCACAGCCACAGCATGGCGCGGTTATTTATGCGGCGCAAGGAACGAAGCCACAGCAGTCTGTCGGTCGGGCGCCGGGTTCGCTCCGGTTTTTTCAAGCAAAATAAACCCTTAATATAGCGCGAAACCTCGTTTTACAGGCCACCTGGGATTTCCTGGGTTTGACCGGAATGACCAGCAATTTCCCGCCATGGCGCGTCGACGCCGGTGTTTATCGATTTGAAACTCGATTCGGTGATCCCGAATTGAATGGCGGGCCACTTGCCAACCCCCATGATCCCCTGTAAACGCCGCCCCATCGTCTTCGGGCGAGATTCTCTCGTGGGAGGTTACCGGGATCGCGATCCCGGGCCGGACCACGCAACATAATCTGGGTGAGACGCGTTTCACCTTAGTTGAAAGGAAAACCAAATGGCCAAGAAGCTTGCTGGTACAATGAAACTGCAGGTTCCTGCAGGTCAGGCGAACCCGTCGCCGCCGGTTGGTCCGGCGCTGGGTCAGCGCGGCATCAACATCATGGAATTCTGCAAGGCGTTCAACGCCAAGACCGCAGACATGGAGCCCGGCGCGCCGTGCCCGACCGTGATCACCTACTATCAGGACAAGTCCTTCACCATGGACATCAAGACGCCGCCGGCGTCTTATTACCTGAAAAAAGCAGCTGGTCTGAAGCCGGTTGGCAAGCGGAACCGCCCTCGTGGAGCGGAGAATCCCGGTCGTGAAACGATCGCAACCGTGACCTCGAAGCAGGTTCGTGAAATCGCCGAAGCCAAAATGAAAGATCTGAACGCCAACGACATCGAAGGCGCAATGCAGATCATCCTGGGCTCGGCCCGCTCCATGGGCATCGAGGTGAAGTAAGATGGCAAAACTCGGTAAACGTACCCGCGCTGCGCGCGAAGCCGTCGCTGGCAAGGAAAACCTGTCGGTGGACGAAGCTGTTGCTCTGGTCAAAGCCAATGCAACTTCGAAATTCGACGAGACCATCGAAATCGCGATGAACCTGGGCGTTGACACCCGTCACGCAGACCAGATGGTGCGCGGCGTTGTCGGCCTGCCGAACGGCACAGGCAAAGACATGCGCGTTGCTGTGTTCGCACGTGGCGCGAAGGCTGACGAAGCGAAAGAAGCAGGCGCGGATATCGTTGGCGCAGAAGACCTGATGGAAACCATTCAGGGCGGCACCATCGAATTCGATCGTTGCATTGCAACCCCGGACATGATGCCGATCGTCGGTCGTTTGGGTAAGGTTCTGGGCCCCCGTAACCTGATGCCGAACCCCAAGGTTGGCACCGTGACCATGGATGTGAAAGCAGCCGTGGAAGCAGCCAAAGGCGGTGAAGTTCAGTTCAAGGCGGAAAAAGGCGGCGTTGTGCACGCAGGCGTTGGCAAAGCATCGTTCGATGACGCCAAGCTGGCCGAAAACATTCGCGCCTTCGTCTCGGCTGTTGCCCGGGCCAGGCCGTCGGGCGCCAAAGGCACCTACATGAAGAAAATCGCGCTGAGCTCGACCATGGGCCCCGGCGTGACCGTTGATGTGGCAGAAGCTTCGGGCGAATAAGCCTGATCTACGCTAAAGCAATGTTGCGGGCGGTCCAATCGGACCGCCCGTTTTCGATTAGCTGAACGGCAACGCGGTATGGCTGGCTGTTTCGCCGGTCAGGGTAAAGAAACTCCGGTCTTCAATGGGCGTCCATTTTCCTGTGCCCTTGTCCAGAGGTTCGGATGCAATGACCTTGCCGCCGTGGTCCAGCCCTTCCCCGAAATACAGGGACGGGCTGCGCTGGTCGCTGGAATATCGAAACGCATACAGGCTCTGTCCATCCGAAAAGGCGACGGCCATGCGATCCGGTTGCGTCCGATGACTGTCAAGCGCATCGATCTGACGCAGAGTTGCGACAACAGCGTCCTGCGGCGCATCATCCAGCCCGTTGGCCAGCAGCAGCAGAAACAGAAGCTCTGAATCCGTCGACCCGCGCCGCGCCGCATAAAGCTCGTCCGGCAGTGAGGATTCTAGCCGTCTGCGCAAACGCCCGAACTCACCGATCTGACCATTGTGCATGAAGGACCATTTGCCAAATGTAAAAGGGTGGCAGTTTGCGCGCGACACTTCGCCGAATGTCGACGCGCGGACATGGGCCAAAAACAGCGAGGATTTTATCATCCTGCAAAGATCGACCAGGTTACCATCCGACCACGCGGGCAGGACATCCCTGTACAGGCCGGGACGATCCTGATCCGCGTACCATGCCATACCGAAGCCATCGCCATTGACGGCAAGCTTTGCCTCGGCCGCGTGCTGGCTTTGCTCCAGCAATGAATGCTGGGGCCGGATGACGATGTTTTCAAGCGGAATACTTGGTCCGCAATAGGCGGCAATTCTACACATTTTTTCTGCTTCGTCTTGTTTCTGAGAAAAATTGTCGGGTTATAGTCTTGAAGTTGGAACAATGTCACGAACTATTTTGCGCTCAACCCTGTAATTCGACCTAATCAATTGCTCGTCAGCGCACTTTATCTTGTTGTTTTGGTCATCCCTTGTTGCGTTTGATTTATCACAATTTACCTCTTGGAAACCCCGGCCATCTGTCCTAAGTAGACCTGCGGAATAAAGCGTGCGATTCGTCGTGCGCTTTATTTTGTTTCGTCCAAGACGGTGGGTGGTGCCATATGGCCCCTTAATTCCCTGCCTGAGACGGGTAAGACCAAAGAATTCTGAGGGTCCCACCCTCGGGCGAATTTTGGCCAATCCCGTAACAACGGACCTGAACGCCGGGGCGCAAGCCGCGGCAAATATGAGCCGGGGTGAGATCTCACCCCTAACTTGGAGAGAACTGTGGATAGAGCCCAGAAAGAGAAAGTGGTCGAGGAACTCGGCCAAATCTTCGAAAGCTCTGGCGTCGTAGTGGTTGCTCACTACGCCGGTCTGACAGTTGCCGAGATGCAGGACCTTCGCGCACGTGCCCGTGACGCGGGTGGTTCCGTGCGTGTTGCCAAGAACAGGCTCGCCAAAATCGCCCTCGAGGGTAAGCCGTGTGCAAGCATGGCCGACCTGCTGACAGGGATGACCGTTCTGACCTATTCCGAGGACCCCGTGGCAGCAGCCAAGGTGGCCGAGGACTTCGCCAAGGATAACAAGAAATTTGAAATCCTCGGCGGTGCTATGGGTGAGAACGCTCTGGACCGCAAAGGCGTTGAAGCCGTTTCGAAAATGCCGTCTCGCGAGGAGCTTATTGCTTCGATCGTGGGCTGCATTGGCGCACCTGCTTCGAACATCGCCGGCGCGATTGGCGCACCTGCAAGCAATATCGCAAGCATCCTTTCCACCATCGAAGAGAAGGCGGAAGCTGCGTAAGCGGTTGGCACTGAATGATCTGCGTAGGGTACCTACCCTGACGTTGGAACACACATTGTAAACGGAAAGAGCTGATAAAATGGCTGATCTGAAAGCACTCGCAGAAAGCATCGTGGGTCTGACCCTGCTGGAAGCACAAGAACTGAAAACCATCCTCAAAGACGAATACGGCATCGAGCCCGCAGCTGGCGGCGCCGTAATGGTCGCAGCAGCTGGTGGCGACGCCGGTGGCGCAGCTGAGGAAGAAAAAACCGAATTCGACGTCGTTCTGAAGAACGCCGGCGCTTCGAAAATCAACGTGATCAAAGAAGTTCGCGGCATCACCGGTCTGGGCCTGAAAGAAGCCAAGGAACTGGTCGAAGCCGGCGGCAAGATCAAAGAAGGCGTGTCGAAAGACGAAGCCGAAGACGTCAAAGCCAAGCTGGAAGCAGCTGGCGCCGAAGTCGAGCTGGCCTAAGCCTGGTCTCAGGTGCATCGCTGATGCGCCGAAAATTCTGGCTGGATCCGGAGAAATCCGGGTCCAGCCGAACCTGTCTTAGAAAGGGCCTCACAGAATGGGGCGTTTTCTAAGACACGGTTTTCGGATCGGGAGGCCGCCTTCGGGACGGTGGCCACGAATTGATCCGGACGTGTTGTCTCGATTGTGCAAGATGCCGGGGCCCGACGGTGTCTTTGCCCGCTGAGAACATCGAAAGGTGACATCTGACATGGCTCAAACGTTCCTTGGCCAGAAACGTCTTCGTAAATATTACGGTAAAATCCGCGAAGTGCTGGAGATGCCGAACCTCATTGAGGTACAGAAATCTTCTTATGATCTTTTCCTGCGCTCCGGCGATGCAGAACAGCCCACAGACGGCGAAGGCATCAAAGGCGTGTTCCAGTCGGTTTTCCCGATCAAGGATTTCAACGAAACCTCCGTTCTGGAGTTCGTGAAATACGATCTGGAAAAACCCAAATACGATGTCGAAGAGTGCATGCAGCGCGACATGACCTACAGCGCACCGCTGAAGGTTACCCTGCGTCTGATCGTGTTCGATGTCGATGAGGACACCGGCGCGAAATCGGTAAAAGACATCAAGGAACAGGATGTCTTCATGGGCGACATGCCCCTGATGACCCCGAACGGCACCTTTGTCGTCAACGGCACCGAGCGTGTGATCGTCTCCCAGATGCACCGCTCGCCCGGCGTGTTCTTTGACCACGACAAGGGTAAAACCCATTCCTCGGGCAAGCTGCTGTTTGCCTGCCGCATCATCCCGTATCGCGGCAGCTGGCTGGACTTCGAGTTCGACGCCAAGGATATCGTGTTCGCCCGTATCGACCGCCGTCGCAAACTGCCTGTAACAACCCTGCTTTATGCGCTGGGTATGGATCAGGAAGCGATCATGGACGCGTATTACAACACCGTTTCCTACAAGCTGGAAAAGAAGAAGGGCTGGGTCACGCCGTTCTTCCCCGAGCGTGTTCGCGGCACCCGTCCGACCTATGACCTGATCGACGCAAAATCAGGTGAGGTGATTGCCGAGGCAGGCAAGAAAGTCACCCCGCGCGCGGTCAAAAAGCTGATCGACGAGGGCACCGTCACCGAACTGCTGGTTCCGTTCGATCACATCGTTGGCAAGTTTGTCGCCAAAGACATCATCAACGAAGAAAACGGCGCGATCTATGTCGAAGCCGGTGACGAACTGACGCTGGAATATGACAAGGATGGCGACCTGATCGGCGGTACCGCGAAGGAACTGATCGACGCGGGCATCACCGATATCCCGGTTCTCGACATCGACAACGTCAATGTTGGTCCCTACATGCGCAACACCATGGCCGCAGATAAGAATATGGGCCGTGAAACCGCGCTCATGGATATCTACCGCGTCATGCGTCCAGGTGAGCCGCCCACCGTCGAAGCGGCGTCGGCCCTGTTCGACACCCTGTTCTTCGACAGCGAGCGGTATGACCTGTCCGCTGTTGGCCGCGTGAAGATGAACATGCGCCTGGCTCTGGACGCACCGGATACCCTGCGCACCCTGCGCCGCGAAGACATCGTGGCCTGCGTCAAGGCTCTGGTCGAACTGCGCGATGGCAAGGGCGACGTGGACGACATCGACCACCTCGGCAACCGTCGTGTGCGTTCGGTCGGCGAACTAATGGAAAACCAGTACCGCGTCGGTCTTCTGCGTATGGAGCGCGCGATCAAAGAGCGTATGTCGTCGGTCGAGATCGACACCGTCATGCCGCAGGACCTGATCAACGCGAAACCGGCTGCTGCTGCTGTGCGCGAATTCTTCGGCTCGTCGCAGCTGTCGCAGTTCATGGACCAGACCAACCCGCTGTCGGAAGTCACCCACAAACGCCGTCTCTCGGCGCTTGGCCCCGGTGGTCTGACGCGTGAACGTGCGGGCTTTGAGGTACGCGACGTGCACCCGACCCACTATGGACGGATGTGCCCGATTGAAACGCCGGAAGGCCCGAATATTGGTCTGATCAACTCGCTGGCCACCTTTGCCCGCGTGAACAAGTATGGCTTCATCGAAACACCTTACCGCGTTGTCAAGAACGCCGAGGTGACTGATGAGGTTCACTACATGTCCGCGACCGAGGAAATGCGTCATACCGTGGCGCAGGCGAACGCGACACTGGACAAGAACGGCAAATTCATCAACGATCTGGTTTCGACCCGTCAGGCAGGCGACTACACTCTTGCCCCGCGCGAGAATGTGGACCTGATCGACGTGTCGCCGAAGCAGCTGGTCTCGGTTGCTGCATCGCTGATCCCGTTCCTTGAAAATGACGACGCAAACCGCGCTCTGATGGGCTCGAACATGCAACGTCAGGCGGTTCCGCTGCTGCGGGCCGAGGCACCGCTGGTCGGGACGGGCATCGAGGAAAAGGTTGCGATCGACTCGGGCGCTGCGATTCAGGCGAAACGCGCCGGTATCATCGACCAGGTCGATGCCCAGCGTATCGTTATCCGGGCCACCGAGGATCTGGAACTGGGCGACGCTGGCGTTGACATCTATCGTCTGCGCAAATTCCAGCGTTCGAACCAGAACACCTGCATCAACCAGCGTCCGCTGATCAAGGTGGGTGACACCGTCCAGAAGGGCGAGGTCATTGCCGACGGTCCGTCGACCGATATGGGTGAACTGGCCCTTGGCAAGAACGTGGTCGTCGCGTTCATGCCGTGGAACGGCTACAACTACGAAGACTCGATCCTGATCTCGGAACGTATCGCGCGTGATGACGTCTTTACCTCGGTCCATATCGAGGAATTCGAAGTCGCCGCCCGTGACACCAAGCTGGGCCCGGAAGAGATCACCCGCGACATCCCCAACGTCGGTGAAGAAGCGCTGCGCAACCTCGACGAGGCGGGCATCGTTTACATCGGTGCGGATGTCGAGCCGGGCGATATTCTGGTCGGCAAGATCACTCCGAAGGGCGAAAGCCCGATGACCCCGGAAGAAAAGCTGCTGCGCGCCATCTTTGGCGAAAAAGCATCTGACGTGCGCGACACCTCGCTGCGCGTGAAGCCGGGCGATTACGGTACGGTCGTCGAGGTGCGCGTCTTCAACCGTCACGGCGTCGAGAAAGACGAGCGTGCGCTGCAGATCGAGCGTGAGGAAGTCGAACGTCTGGCCCGTGACCGGGACGACGAGCTGGCGATCCTTGACCGCAACATCTATGCGCGTCTGCAAGGTCTGATCCTGGGTAAAACTGCGGTCAAAGGCCCGAAAGGTGTCAAGGCAGGGTCGGTGATCACCGAGGAGCTGTTGGACACCCTGACCCGTGGTCAATGGTGGCAGCTGGCGCTGGAAGACGAGCAGGACGCCCAGATCGTCGAGGCCCTGAACGAGCAATACGAAGTGCAAAAGCGCGCTCTGGACGCCCGTTTCGAGGATAAGGTCGAGAAGGTCCGCCGTGGCGACGACCTGCCGCCGGGTGTGATGAAGATGGTCAAAGTCTTCATCGCCGTGAAGCGCAAGCTGCAGCCGGGCGACAAGATGGCCGGTCGTCACGGGAACAAGGGTGTGATTTCCAAGGTTGTTCCGATGGAAGACATGCCGTTCCTGGCCGATGGTACGCCGGTCGACTTCTGTCTGAACCCGCTGGGTGTGCCTTCGCGTATGAACGTTGGTCAGATCCTTGAAACCCACATGGGTTGGGCCGCGCGCGGTCTGGGCCTGAACATCGATGAGGCTCTGGGTGAGTACCGCCGGTCTGGCGACCTGACCCCGGTGCGCGAGGCGATGAAGCTGGCCTATGGCGAAGATGTCTACGAAGAAGGCATCACCGGCATGGACGAGGAGACGCTGGTCGAAGCAGCGGGCAACGTGACCCGCGGTGTTCCGATCGCAACCCCGGTCTTTGACGGTGCCAAAGAGGCTGACGTCAACGACGCGCTGGTGCGTGCGGGCTTCTCGCAAAGCGGTCAGTCGATCCTGTTCGACGGTCGAACGGGTGAGCAATTTGCGCGTCCGGTGACCGTGGGCATCAAGTACCTGCTGAAACTGCACCACCTTGTGGACGACAAGATCCACGCGCGTTCGACCGGGCCCTACAGCCTGGTTACCCAGCAGCCGCTGGGCGGTAAGGCGCAGTTCGGTGGTCAGCGCTTTGGTGAGATGGAAGTCTGGGCTCTGGAAGCTTACGGCGCCGCCTACACCCTGCAGGAGATGCTCACCGTGAAATCGGATGACGTCGCCGGCCGGACCAAGGTCTATGAGTCGATCGTCAAGGGCGAGGATAACTTTGAAGCGGGCGTACCGGAATCGTTCAACGTTCTGGTGAAAGAAGTCCGCGGCCTCGGCCTGAATATGGAACTCCTGGATGCGGAGGTCGATGAGTGACGAAGGGATGCCGGGCTGAAGCCCGGCCTACCATCTGATCCGGCGTAGGCCGGGCTTCAGCCCGGCTTTGCGTGACCCCCGCACCCTCTAACTCTGAGGTAAAGAGATGAACCAGGAAATCACCAACAACCCGTTCAACCCGCTGACGCCCCCGAAGGTTTTCGACGAGATCAAGGTCTCGCTGGCGTCGCCCGAGCGGATCCTGTCTTGGTCCTATGGCGAGATCAAGAAACCTGAAACCATCAACTACCGGACGTTCAAGCCTGAACGCGACGGTCTGTTCTGCGCGCGTATCTTTGGCCCGATCAAAGATTACGAATGTCTGTGCGGCAAATATAAGCGGATGAAGTATCGCGGCGTTGTCTGCGAGAAATGCGGTGTGGAAGTCACTCTGCAGAAAGTCCGCCGCGAGCGTATGGGCCACATCGAACTGGCCGCGCCCGTTGCACATATCTGGTTCCTGAAATCGCTGCCGTCCCGCATCGGTCTGATGCTGGACATGACGCTGCGCGATCTGGAACGCGTTCTGTACTTTGAAAACTACGTCGTTATCGAGCCCGGTCTGACCGACCTGACCTACGGCCAGATGCTGACCGAAGAAGAGTACATGGATGCGCAGGATGCCTTTGGCATGGACGCGTTCACCGCCAATATCGGTGCCGAAGCCATCCGTGAGATGCTGGCCCAGATCGATCTGGAAGCCGAAGCCGAGCAGCTGCGCGCTGATCTGGCCGAAGCCACAGGCGAACTGAAGCCCAAGAAGATCATCAAGCGTCTGAAGGTTGTTGAATCCTTCCTCGAGTCGGGCAACCGACCTGAATGGATGGTCATGACCGTGATCCCGGTCATCCCGCCGGAACTGCGCCCCCTGGTTCCGCTGGATGGTGGCCGCTTTGCGACCTCGGATCTGAACGATCTGTATCGTCGCGTGATCAACCGGAACAACCGCCTCAAGCGTCTGATCGAACTGCGTGCGCCTGACATCATCGTCCGCAACGAAAAGCGGATGTTGCAGGAATCCGTGGACGCTCTGTTTGACAACGGCCGTCGTGGCCGCGTGATTACCGGCGCCAACAAGCGCCCGCTGAAATCGCTGTCGGACATGCTGAAAGGCAAGCAGGGCCGCTTCCGTCAGAACCTTCTGGGGAAACGCGTCGACTTCTCGGGCCGTTCGGTCATCGTGACTGGTCCGGAACTCAAGCTGCACCAGTGTGGCCTGCCCAAGAAGATGGCGCTGGAACTGTTCAAGCCGTTCATCTACTCGCGCCTTGAAGCCAAGGGTCTGTCTTCGACCGTGAAACAGGCGAAGAAACTGGTCGAGAAAGAGCGTCCCGAAGTGTGGGATATCCTCGACGAGGTGATCCGCGAACACCCTGTCATGCTGAACCGTGCGCCGACGCTGCACCGTCTTGGCATTCAGGCGTTCGAACCGGTCCTGATCGAAGGCAAAGCGATCCAGCTGCACCCGCTGGTCTGTTCGGCCTTCAACGCCGACTTCGACGGCGACCAGATGGCCGTTCACGTCCCGCTGAGCCTTGAGGCACAGCTGGAAGCCCGCGTTCTGATGATGTCGACGAACAACGTTCTGTCGCCTGCAAACGGCGCGCCGATTATCGTTCCGTCGCAGGACATGATCCTGGGCCTGTACTATGTGTCGCTGGAACGTGCCGGCATGCCGGGCGAAGGCAAGGTCTTTGGTTCGATCGACGAAGTTCAGCACGCGCTGGACTCGGGTGAGGTGCATCTGCACACCAAAATCACCGCGCGGATCACGCAGATCGACGAAGAAGGCAACGAAGTTCAGAAGCGCTATGAAACCACTCCGGGCCGTCTGCGTCTGGGGGCCCTGCTGCCGATGAACAACAAGGCGCCGTTCGATCTGGTCAACCGCCTGCTGCGGAAGAAAGAAGTGCAGCAGGTGATCGACACCGTCTACCGCTACTGCGGTCAGAAAGAGTCGGTTATCTTCTGTGACCAGATCATGTCGATGGGCTTCAAAGAAGCGTTCAGGGCGGGCATCTCGTTCGGCAAGGACGACATGGTCATTCCAGACGACAAGTGGGGCATCGTTGATGACACCCGCGATCAGGTGAAAGATTTCGAACAGCAGTACATGGACGGCCTGATCACTCAGGGCGAAAAGTACAACAAGGTTGTCGATGCCTGGTCGAAGTGTAACGACCGCGTGACCGAGGCGATGATGAGCACCATCTCGAACGTCGCCAAGGCCGAAGACGGGTCGGACATGGAGCCGAACTCGGTTTACATGATGGCTCACTCCGGTGCGCGGGGCTCGGTCACTCAGATGAAACAGCTGGGCGGTATGCGGGGCCTGATGGCCAAGCCGAACGGTGACATCATCGAGACGCCGATCATCTCGAACTTCAAGGAAGGTCTGACCGTTCTTGAATACTTCAACTCGACCCACGGTGCCCGTAAAGGTCTGTCGGATACCGCTCTGAAGACGGCGAACTCGGGTTACCTGACCCGTCGTCTGGTGGACGTGGCACAGGACTGCATTGTTCGCGAGATCGACTGCGGCACTGAACGCGCGATCACGGCCGAAGCTGCGGTCAACGATGGTGAAGTTGTCGCCTCGCTGGCCGAACGTATCTTGGGCCGCGTGGCTGCCGATGACATCCTGCGTCCGGGCACGGAAGAGGTGCTCGTGGCCGCGGGTCAGCTGATCGACGAACGGATGGCGGACATCATCGATGAGGCTGGCGTTCAGTCGACCCGTATCCGCTCGCCTCTGACCTGCGAGTCCGAGGAAGGCGTCTGTGCCACCTGTTACGGTCGTGACCTTGCTCGCGGTACCATGGTGAACACGGGTGAGGCTGTCGGCATCATCGCCGCCCAGTCCATCGGTGAACCCGGTACACAGCTGACGATGCGGACCTTCCACATCGGCGGTGTTGCGCAAGGTGGTCAGCAGTCGTTCCAGGAAGCAAGCCAAGCCGGCAACGTATCCTTCGAGAACCCGCAGATCCTGGTGAATGCCGCAGGCGAAAGCCTCGTCATGGGCCGGAACATGAAGCTGGTGATCAAGGACGATCACGGCGAAGAGCGTGCCAACCACAAGCTGGGCTACGGCTCCAAGCTGTTCGTCAAGGAAGGCGCGAAAGTGTCCCGTGGCGACAAGCTGTTCGAATGGGATCCCTACACCCTGCCGATCATCGCCGAGAAAGCCGGTACCACCAAATACGTCGACCTGGTTTCGGGCCTTGCCGTCCGTGACGAGACCGACGAAGCAACCGGCATGACCCAGAAGATCGTGATTGACTGGCGCGCGGCCCCCCGTGGCAGCGACCTGAAGCCCGAGATCATTCTGGTCGGTGACGATGGCGAACCGGTCCGCAACGATGCGGGCAACCCGGTTCACTATCCGATGTCGGTGGATGCGATCCTGTCGGTCGAAGATGGCCAGAAGATCGAAGCCGGTGACGTTGTCGCGCGTATTCCGCGTGAAGGTGCCAAAACCAAGGACATCACCGGTGGTCTGCCGCGTGTGGCCGAACTGTTCGAAGCCCGCCGTCCGAAAGATCACGCGATCATCGCAGAAGCCGATGGTTACGTGCGCTTTGGCCGCGACTACAAGAACAAGCGCCGCATCACCATCGAACCGGCTGACGAGTCACTGGAGCCCATCGAGTACATGGTACCCAAGGGCAAGCACATCCCTGTTGTCGAAGGCGACTTCGTACAGAAGGGCGACTACATCATGGACGGTAACCCGGCTCCGCATGACATCCTGTCCATCATGGGTGTCGAAGCGCTGGCGAACTACATGATCGACGAAGTGCAGGATGTGTATCGTCTGCAAGGCGTGAAGATCAACGACAAGCACATCGAAGTCATCGTGCGCCAGATGCTGCAGAAGTGGGAGATCCTGGATTCAGGCGACACCACCCTGCTGAAAGGCGAACATGTCGACAAGCAGGAGTTCGACGCAGCCAACGAAAAGACCATCGCTCGCGGTGGTCGTCCGGCACAGGGCGAGCCGATCCTTCTAGGGATCACCAAGGCTTCGCTGCAAACGCGTTCGTTCATCTCGGCCGCGTCGTTCCAGGAAACCACCCGCGTACTGACCGAAGCGTCCGTGCAGGGCAAAAAGGACAAGCTGGTTGGTTTGAAAGAGAACGTCATCGTTGGTCGCCTGATCCCCGCCGGTACCGGTGGGGCCACACAGGCCGTCCGCCACATCGCGCAGTCGCGCGACAATGTGGTGATCGAAGCCCGCCGGGAAGAGGCCGAAGCGGCCGCTGCCCTGGCTGCGCCGATCATGGATGATGATCTGGTCGGGGATGAGCTGGACGTGCTGGTGGAAACACCCGAAAGCCGCGAGTAATCGCCCGATTGACAAGTTTAGGAAGGCCCCGCGATTTCGCGGGGCCTTTTGTTTTTTCAGGGTTGAAACGCACGCCACGCTTAGGGCAGTTCCAGACCACTGGCATATCGCGCTTGCCGTATGAGACCTACAATAACAGCAGGGTTTTTCTGATTTAGGCTAAACTGTGCTACCATCCGCCTTGAATTCACACAGGTGACGGGGGTGGATGATGAGAGCTGTCACAAAGCTGTCGCGCGTATTTTCGGTTTTCGGTCTGGGCCTGATGGCCGCCTGCACGGATTATGCCTATGTGGGGATGCCGCCGGGCCAGCCATCGCGTGAGATCGTGATCCCGAACGGCACGACGCGCCTGATCCCGATATCCGGCTCGATCGTCGGGCTGGCTTATGATGAGCCGAGAAGGCGGATCTTTCTGCGCAATCTTCCCGGTACCCAGCTACAGGAGCTTGACCGAAATGGCCGTGTCCTGCGTACCTTTGCGGCACAGCGGGTTCCGGCCGGATGCGGTGGCATCACACCTGACGAGTTCCCCATAAAAGAATGCGGGCTGGCCATTCGGGGCGGCGACGGCCATCTTTTCCTCGACCATCCGAACGGGGTGATGATCGCGGAACTGACCCGCGACGGGCAATTCGTGCGCAACATAACCCTTAGCCAGCCACAGGGGCCGATTGGCGGGCTGGCCTTTGATGAAACGACCGGCACGCTTTATGTGCTGTTCATCCGCAATCGCCTGATCTCCGAGGTGGATTTGAACGGCACGGTTCTAAGGACGATCCGCGCGACCAATCCATCGGTCGGCGCAGCGGTGCAGATCGAACGCTTTGGCCTTGGCATCAACTCCAAACGCCGCGAGCTTTATGTCGCCCTTCAGAACGGCAACCAGCTTGGCGTTCTGGACATGTCCGGTGGGTTGATTGCAACGCACACGCTCAGCGCCGGGGTGGCTGTGGAAGGTATCGGAGGCGGCCGGGTATCCGGCCTCTGATAGGGGATCAGTCGGCGTTTTCGAAACGCTCCGCACGCGTCGGAGGGCAATTCTCGCGCTGATCTGATTTGATGCGTTGACAGGCGGCTGTCCGATTGGGCCAATGGCCCGATCACTCTGCGCAGGGCCATATCTGACATGAACCCAAACACCAAAGGTGCCTTGCTGATGATGGGCAGCATGGCGGCCTTCACCCTGAACGACACTTTGGTCAAGGTCGCGCTTCGGGAACTGCCTTTGTTCCAACTGGTGGCCATGCGGGGCGTACTGGCCGTTTTCCTTGTCTACGCTCTTGCCCGCTATCTGGGGGCGCTGCACCTCAATTTCTCAAATCACGACCGGTGGCTGGTTGCGCTGCGCAGCCTGACCGAACTGTCGGCCACCTTCTTTTTCCTGACAGCGCTCAAGAACATGCCGCTTGCCAATGTGACGGCCATTCTGCAGGCGCTGCCCCTGACCGTGACGCTGGGCGCGGCGCTGGTCTTTTCCGAACAGGTCGGCTGGCGGCGCATATTGGCGATTGCCATTGGTTTTGGCGGCATGGTTCTGATCGTCAGACCCGGTCCTGACGGCTTCAGCCTGTATTCCATCTACGCGCTGATCGCAGTGGCTTCGATCACGGTTCGCGATCTGGTGACGCGACGCATGTCGCCCCAAGTTCCGTCAATGGTGGTGACACTGGCGACGTCTCTTTCCATCACGGTGGCCGCCGCGGTTGCTTCGGTGTTCGAAGGATGGGTTCCGGTTTCCGGCGCTGCGGGTTCTTTGGTTGCAGCGGCGGCCGTGTTCGTCCTGATGGGCTATCTGTTCAGCGTCATGGTCATGCGTCAGGGCGATGTCGGGTTCATCGCGCCGTTTCGCTATTCCAGCCTGATCTGGGCCCTGGGGTTGGGCTGGGCCGTATTCGATGAATGGCCCGACGGCCTGACCATGCTGGGTGCGACACTGATCGTGGCCGCCGGACTGTTTACGCTGTTCCGGGAACGCGCGCGTCGGGAAGCGGCGTGAACCTGCGTGACAAAGCTCTGAACACTGGTTATCCGAAGGCGAAACCCGGCCTCCGGTTGCGGGTTCAGCTCAACATTGGCGCTTCTGGTGCAGGGCGGTTTTATGAACCCGGTTGAGCCTGCGCACCCATATAGGCACGGCCCGGATCAGCCAATTGCCGGGCAACCGGTATCGTGCTGTTGACACTCGGGCCGACTCCCCCTATTACGCGCGTCATCTCGGTGCCGGGGGCCGCCCCATAGCCGATTCCAGTAATGAGCTGGTCAAGGCCCGGACAATTTTGCAGTTCGCGCCCTCTGAGAAACAACCGCGACGTTCACCTCGGAATGGGAACGCTCGTGGGTTTTGCGCTTGTGGACGCATCAGCGCAGCGAAGTTAGCCGCACGCCAGTTGCGTGCATGTCATGTGTGTTGCAAACGGGGAAGAAACCGGAATGCCAACTATTCAACAGCTGATCCGCAAACCGCGGCAGCCCAAAGTAAAACGCTCGAAGTCCATGCACCTGGAGCAGTGCCCGCAGAAACGCGGCGTCTGCACACGTGTTTACACCACCACACCGAAGAAACCGAACTCGGCTATGCGTAAGGTTGCCAAAGTGCGCCTGACCAACGGGTTCGAGGTCATCTCGTACATCCCCGGTGAAAGCCACAACCTTCAGGAACACTCGGTTGTTCTGATCCGTGGCGGCCGTGTGAAAGACCTTCCCGGTGTGCGTTACCACATCCTGCGCGGTGTTCTGGATACTCAGGGCGTCAAAGACCGTAAGCAACGCCGTTCGAAATACGGCGCGAAGCGTCCCAAGTAAGAAGGAGAGGCTGATATGTCACGTCGTCACGCCGCCGAAAAACGCGAAGTCCTGCCTGACGCCAAGTTTGGCGATAAGGTTCTGACCAAATTCATGAACAACCTGATGATCGACGGCAAGAAGTCGGTCGCCGAGCGCATCGTCTACAACGCCTTTGACCGCGTCGAAAGCAAGATCAAGCGCGCGCCCGTCGAAGTGTTCCACGAAGCACTCGACAACATCAAACCGTCGGTCGAGGTTCGCTCGCGCCGGGTTGGTGGTGCAACCTATCAGGTTCCGGTCGAAGTCCGCCCCGAGCGCCGCGAAGCACTGGCCATCCGCTGGCTGATCACCGCTGCGCGCGGCCGCAATGAAAACACCATGGAAGAACGCCTCGCCGGTGAGCTGCTGGACGCTGTACAGTCCCGCGGTACCGCCGTGAAGAAGCGCGAAGACACCCACAAGATGGCCGAGGCGAACAAAGCCTTCAGCCATTACCGTTGGTAATCCCAGAGGCTTATCCAAATGGCACGCGAATATCCGCTCGAACTATACCGTAACTTCGGTATCATGGCGCACATCGACGCAGGTAAGACCACCTGCTCGGAGCGTATCCTGTATTACACTGGTAAATCCCACAACATCGGTGAGGTGCACGATGGTGCAGCCACCATGGACTGGATGGAGCAGGAGCAGGAACGCGGCATCACCATCACTTCGGCTGCAACTACCACCTTCTGGGAACGCACCGAAGACGGTCAGAATGCTGACACGCCTAAGCACCGCCTGAACATCATCGACACCCCCGGCCACGTTGACTTCACCATCGAAGTTGAACGCTCGCTGGCGGTTCTCGACGGTGCCGTCTGCGTTCTGGACGCAAACGCCGGTGTTGAACCCCAGACCGAAACCGTGTGGCGTCAGGCTGACCGCTACAAGGTTCCGCGTATGGTTTTCGTCAACAAGATGGACAAGATCGGCGCAGACTTCTTCAACTGCGTTCGCATGATCGAAGACCGCACCGGCGCACGTGCTGTTCCGGTTGGTATTCCGATCGGTGCCGAAACCGAGCTGGAAGGCCTGGTTGACCTCGTCACCATGGAAGAGTGGCTGTGGCAGGGCGAAGACCTTGGTGCAAGCTGGGTCAAAGCTCCGATCCGTGACAGCCTGAAAGACATGGCTGACGAATGGCGCGGCAAGATGATCGAAGCGGCCGTCGAAGAAGACGACGACGCGATGATGGCCTATCTGGAAGGCGAAGAGCCCGACGTTCCGACCCTGCGCAAACTGCTGCGCAAAGGTACGCTGGCGCTGCATTTCGTTCCGGTTCTGGGTGGCTCGGCGTTCAAGAACAAAGGCGTTCAGCCGCTGCTCAACGCTGTGATCGACTACCTGCCCAGCCCGCTGGACGTTGTTGATTACATGGGCTTCAAACCCGGCGACGAGGAAGAAGTTCGTAACATCGCACGTCGTGCCGATGACGACATGGCTTTCTCGGGTCTGGCGTTCAAAATCATGAACGACCCCTTCGTCGGTTCGCTGACCTTCACCCGCGTTTATTCGGGCACCATGCAGAAGGGCGACTCGATCCTGAACTCGACCAAAGGCAAGAAAGAGCGCATCGGTCGTATGATGATGATGCACTCCAACAACCGGGAAGAGATCGAAGAAGCGTTTGCAGGCGACATCATCGCGCTGGCGGGTCTGAAAGACACCACCACCGGTGACACCCTCTGCGATCCGAAGGATCCGGTGGTTCTGGAAACCATGACCTTCCCCGATCCTGTGATCGAGATCGCGGTCGAGCCCAAAACCAAGGGCGACCAGGAAAAGATGTCTCAGGGTCTGGCCCGTCTGGCCGCCGAAGACCCGTCCTTCCGCGTGGAAACCGACCTGGAATCGGGTCAGACCATCATGAAGGGCATGGGCGAACTTCACCTGGACATCCTGGTGGACCGTCTCAAGCGCGAGTTCAAGGTCGAAGCCAACATCGGTGCGCCTCAGGTGGCTTATCGTGAAACCATCTCGATGCCGGTCGAACACACCTACACCCACAAGAAACAGTCGGGTGGTTCGGGTCAGTTCGCTGAAGTCAAGCTGGAGATCCAGCCCACCGAGGCAGGCGAAGGTTACTCGTTCGAAAGCCGCATCGTTGGTGGTGCCGTTCCTAAGGAATACATCCCCGGTGTTGAAAAAGGCATCAACTCGGTCATGGACAGCGGCCCTCTGGCTGGCTTCCCGGTGATCGACTTCAAGGTTGCCCTGCTGGACGGTAAGTTCCACGACGTCGACTCGAGCGTTCTGGCATTCGAAATCGCGGCCCGTATGTGTATGCGTGAAGGCATGCGCAAAGCTGGCGCGAAGCTGCTGGAACCGATCATGAAGGTCGAAGTGATCACCCCGGAAGAATACACCGGCGGTATCATCGGTGACCTGACTTCGCGTCGGGGCCAGGTGTCGGGTCAGGAATCCCGCGGCAACGCAATCGCGATCGACGCGTTTGTTCCGCTGGCGAACATGTTCGGCTACATCAACACCCTGCGTTCGATGTCGTCGGGCCGTGCCCAGTTCACCATGCAGTTCGACCACTACGATCCGGTTCCGCAGAACATCTCGGACGAGATCCAGGCGAAATACGCATAAGCGACGATTTGAGGGAGCGCCGTTCCGGGGCTCCCTTCATTACAGAAAAAGGAGGCCATCATGGCAAAGGAAAAGTTTGAGCGTACAAAACCGCACGTCAACATCGGCACGATTGGGCATGTTGACCACGGCAAGACGACGCTGACCGCAGCGATCACCAAGTATTTTGGTGACTTCAAGGCGTATGACCAGATTGACGGCGCGCCGGAAGAGAAAGCCCGCG